>NZ_JBBNLR010000016.1:0-54695 GCF_040092375.1 Collinsella sp. CLA-ER-H5 | reverse complement strand
CTCCCAACCTCGTTGCGGCGCGGCTGCGCCTCTGGCACTTCAACAACATTGTCGCAGCCCCGACCCGCGGTCACGAGCGGGGGCTCCTGTCGTTTCCGTGCCCCTGGATTGGGTCATAGTGTCTGACGTGGGCTCAACCTGCGACGGTGCCAAATTAGTTATCCGCACAAAAAGGAGGCCTCCGCGGCGATGCGGAGGCCTCCTTTTTTGTGCACGGTGTACTTTTGAGTGTGCAAGTGGGGGAGTTGTTACTCCTCGACGATCTCGGTGATCGCGCCAGCGGGGCAAGCGTCCTGGCAAGCGCCACAGGCGACGCAGGAGTCCTCGTCAGCGACGGTAGCGACGTCCTGGAGCTCCAGAACGCCAGCGGGGCAGGAGTCGACGCAAACGCCACAAGCGATGCACTCGTCGGCATCAATTACGGGATGAGCCATGGTAGTTTCCTCTCTGTTGACCGACGCTACAGGCGATGCGCGCCGGTTTGATTCGGGCAAAAACATACCACGGGAGCGACCGTTTGCAATACCCTCTGACCGGCATCTTCATACCGTTCGCCGAGTATGCCAAGGTTTACTAAAAAATGCGCAGGTGGGGCCGTTGAGCTGCGCAAATGTTAGCTAAAGGTGACTTGAAATATCGAGCTATTGAGCGCGCCTGCGGAAAGGGCATCCCGTTATTTGGCCGAAAACCGGGTCGTAGTTTCCGGTTGGGCCCGCTAGCGGAAACTGCGACCCGGTATCAGCTCTCAAAACGGGACGAGCTTTCCGCAAGGCAGCCCCAGGCACCCTCGGACCCAAGCCTCAGCCATCTCTACATAGATCTCGATAGATTTGCCGAGAACTCAATCAGCGCATCTACCTGCACATTTAAGAACCTAAACTCTCAGCAATAAGAAATCTTATATGAATTGACTTAGATTTTGTATATTCCGGCCCATAAGGGGATACACTACATCCTGAAAGACAAGCCGAAACACCGCTCGGCAGACCGCCGAGTCGGTGCAAACGCACAAGAGAGAGGGAATTTCTAATGGGCAAGATTCTTGGTATCGACCTTGGTACTACCAACTCCGCTATGGCCGTCCTCGAGGGCGGTTCTCCGACCATCATCGTGAACGCCGAGGGCGACCGCACCACCCCGTCTGTCGTGGGCTTCCGTGCCGACGGCGACCGCGTCGTGGGCAAGGCCGCTAAGAACCAGGCTGTCACCAACCCCAAGAACACCGTGTTCTCCATCAAGCGCTTCATGGGCCGCAAGTATTCCGAGTGCACCTCCGAGATCAAGACCGTGCCGTATGAGGTCAAGGAGGGCCAGGGTGGCCGTGCCGTCGTCGACATCGAGGGCAAGGATTACACCGCCGAGCAGGTGAGCGCCATGACGCTCGCCAAGATGAAGGCCGACGCCGAGAAGTATCTGGGCGAGACCGTCACCGACGCCGTCATCACCGTCCCGGCCTACTTCAACGACGCCCAGCGTCAGGCCACCAAGGACGCCGGTAAGATCGCCGGCCTCAACGTCAAGCGTATCGTCAACGAGCCGACCGCTGCTGCTCTGGCCTATGGCCTGGACAAGCAGGGCACCGACCAGCGCATCCTGGTCTTTGACCTGGGCGGCGGTACCTTCGACGTCTCCATCCTCGACCTCGCCGACGGCGTGTTTGAGGTTCTGTCCACCTCGGGCGACAACCACCTGGGCGGCGACGACTGGGATCAGCGCGTCATCGATTGGATGGCC
The DNA here is from genome assembly GCF_040092375.1 of Collinsella sp. CLA-ER-H5. NCBI lineage: Bacteria > Bacillati > Actinomycetota > Coriobacteriia > Coriobacteriales > Coriobacteriaceae > Collinsella > Collinsella sp. CLA-ER-H5. The sequence continues at coordinate 52,961 of NZ_JBBNLR010000016.1, read as the reverse complement.
GATAAGTTCCAGCAGGAGAACGGTGTCGACCTGCGTCAGGACCCCATGGCCCTGCAGCGTCTGAAGGAGGCCGCCGAGAACGCCAAGAAGGAGCTCTCCGCCGCCCAGCAGACCACCATCAACCTGCCGTTCATTACCATGAACCAGTCCGGCCCGCTGCACCTCAACTACACGCTGACCCGCGCCGAGTTCGAGAAGATCACCCGCGACCTGCTCGAGCGCTGCAAGCAGCCTGTCACCAACGCCCTGCGCGACGCCAAGCTTAAGCTCTCCGATCTGACCGAGGTCATCCTCGTCGGCGGCTCCACCCGTATGCCCGCCGTCCAGGAGCTCGTCAAGACTATGACCGGCAAGCAGCCCAACATGTCCGTGAACCCCGACGAGGTCGTTGCCGACGGCGCCGCCGTCCAGGGCGGCGTGCTCACCGGCGACGTCGAGGGCATCCTGCTGCTCGACGTTACCCCGCTGTCGCTGGGTGTCGAGACCATGGGCGGCATCATGACCAAGATGATCGACCGCAACACCACGATCCCGACCTCCAAGACCGAGGTCTACTCCACCGCTGCCGACAACCAGACCAGCGTCGAGATCAACGTGCTCCAGGGCGAGCGTGAGCTTGCCCGCGACAACAAGTCGCTCGGTAAGTTCCAGCTGACCGGTATCCCGGCTGCCCGCCGCGGCGTGCCGCAGATCGAGGTCACCTTCGACATCGACGCCAACGGTATCGTCAAGGTCTCCGCTAAGGACAAGGGCACCGGCAAGGAGCAGCAGATCACCATTTCCGGTTCCACCGCGCTTTCCGACGACGAAGTCGATCGTATGGTCAAGGACGCCGAGGCTCATGCCGAGGAGGACAAGAAGCAGAAGGAAGAGGTCGAGGTCCGCAACCAGACCGACAGCCTGTGCTACTCCACCGAGCAGACCCTCAACGAGCTGGGCGACAAGGTTTCCGCTGACGTGAAGTCCAAGGCCGAGGCCGCTATCGCCGACGCCAAGAAGGCGCTCGAGGGCTCTGACGTCGAGGCCATCAAGGCCGCCGGCGAGTCCCTGCAGTCCGTGGCCTACGAGCTGGCCCAGGTTGTCTACGCCGACGCTCAGCAGCAGACCGACGGTGCCGCCGGTGCCCAGCCTGCCGACGATGACGTTGTCGACGCCGACTACGAGGTCGTGGACGACGAGGACAAGTAATCATGTCCGCCCGTAAAGCTCGCACGGAGGCGGCCGCCACTGGCGCCGCCCCCGTTGACTCTGAGGAGAAGGACGTGAAGATTCCCGTAGAGGCCGTCGACGATACCGAGGCCAACGAGGCCCCGGCCGCCGAGGCTGCCGAGAACCAGGTAGAGGATTCCAACAAGGAGGCGACGATGACCGAGGACGAGATGGTGGAAGCCGCTATCCGCGCCGGTGAGGAAGCCGCCGACAACGACTTTAAGCTCAAGTTCGAGCAGGCCCAAAAGGAGCTTACCGACGTGCGCAGCGAGCTCGATGCTGCGGCAGAGGCTCAGAAGGCCGCCGAGGACAAGGCAAAGGACGCCACCGAGCGCACTGCCCGTCTACAGGCCGACTGGGAGAACTTCCGTCGCCGCACCGCCAACGAGCGCATCGCTGAGCGCGAGCGCGCGACCGAGAAGCTTGTCACCGCGCTGCTGCCGGTGATTGACGATATCGAGCGCGCGATCGACCATGCCCGTAGCCAGGAGCTTTCCGACGATTTTAAGCAGTTCGTCGATGGCGTCGACGCGGTGCATGCCAAGCTGCTCGATGTGTTTGCGCACGAGGGCGTTGAGCCCATCGACCCCAAGGGCGAGGCGTTCGATCCGCTCGAGCACCAGGCTGTGGGTCGCGTCGAGGACGCATCGCAGTACGACGAGACCGTCAACGACGTGTACCAGAAGGGCTACCGCATGGCGGATCGCATTCTGCGTTCCGCGATGGTGACGGTGACCTACGGTGGCGAGAAGCGCCCCGCACCGGAGCCCGAAGCGGCGCCCGAGGATGCTGCGGCCGATACGGCTGAGAGCACCGAGGAGTAATTGAGAAGGGCCCCGGGGCAACACCCGGGGCCCTTTCTGACCTAGTGCCATATGAAAGCATGAGCCGCCGTCCGCTGGACGGCGGATGAAACAGGAGAGGAGCTACGATGGCTGCAGGCAAAACCTTCTATGACATCCTGGGCGTATCCAAGAGCGCCTCCGACAAAGAGATCAAGAGCGCGTTTCGCAAGCTCGCGCAAAAATATCACCCCGATGCCGGCGGCGACGAGGCCAAGTTCAAGGAGATTAGCGAGGCTTACGAGACGCTTTCGGACGAGAAGAAGCGCAAAGAGTACGACCAGATGCTCATGTTCGGCGGCATGCCGGGCGCGGGCGGCGCGTATGGCGGCGGCTACGGTGCCGGCGCGGGCGCCAGCGGCTGGGGCGATATCTTCGACAGCATCTTTAGCGGCAACGGCGCTTGGGGCAGCGATTGGGGCTCGGGCTTTGCCGGGGCTGCGGGTAATGCCGGTGCCGGTGCGGGTCGCAGCCGTGCTCGCAAGGGCGGCGACCTGTCGCTGACTGTCGACGTGACGGCCGAGGACGCGTTTCGCGGCGTGACGCACAAGGTCACCTATCGCATTCCCTCGACGGGCGAGCAGCAAACCATTACGGTCTCGGTTCCCGCAGGTGCGGTCGACGGCGGCAAACTACGCTACAAGTGTCGCGGCGAGTATGGAGTTGCCGGCGGCGAGCGCGGCGACCTGGTCGTGACCACGCACGTGGAGGAGCACCCGCTGTTTAAGCGTAAAGGTGCCGACGTGACCATGGAGGTACCGGTCTCGGTCTATGAGGCGGCGCTCGGCTGCACGGTGGACGTGCCGACGCCCGGCGGTGCGACGGTTCGTCTGAAGGTGCCCGCGGGTACCCAGACGGGCAAGAAGTTCCGCTTTAAGGAGATGGGCGCGCCCGACGTTAAGCACCGTGGCCGTACGGGCGCGCTGCTCGTCGAGATCAAGGTGCAGGTTCCCACGAACCTGTCTGATGACGAGCGCGATGCCATGACCAAGCTGCGCGAGGCCGACACGCGCGACTATCGCGAGAAGGTCAATCGTTACAAGGCGACGTACTAGGGCGGTCGCGGCGCACGACCACGCCCGCGGGCTTATGATGGACGATAACGAGACGGAAAGGGGTCAGGTAGCATGGCCGAGGACAATAGGAACAAACCGCTGTACATGATCAGCGTGGCGGCCGAGCTGACCGGCATGCACCCGCAGACTCTGCGCGTCTACGAGTCCAAGGGCTTGGTGAACCCCCAGCGCTCGGGCGGCAACACGCGTCTGTATTCGCGTGCCGATATCGAGCGCCTGGAGCTCATCAACCAGCTGACTGACGAGGGCATCAACCTTGCCGGCGTGGTGCGCATCCTCGATATGAAGGAGCGTGCCGAGGAGCGCGAGCGCGAGAACGAAAAGCTCCGCGCCCGCGTGCGCCAGCTCGAGGACGAGCTGCACGAGTATAAGATGCAGAAGAAGATCACCGCCCTGGCCCCGCGCGACGGCTCGGTCAACCCCGAGCAAGTCATGCGCAAGCTGCTAGGTACGGGTAGCGACCTATAGCTCCGCTGACGCTGCCGGGCACTCATTGGGGACAGACTTAAATGAGTGCCCGCAGAATGAGAGTGGATAATCTCCCGTTTTTGGCCTGTTTGCAGGCTCAAAGTGGGAGATTATCCACTCTCGTCATTTCGGCGTCTAAGTCTGCCCCCGGCACCCAACTCGTTCTTTGCTTTACTGAGATAAAGTGAACGTGCAGATTCGTAACCCGCTGGCAACTGTTCTATGGCACGATATTGAACGAATGTATGCTATGCGCCCAAATCGTTTTGGGCAGAGTGGGAGACAGTATGGTCAAGCTGTACGAGGACGGCATCTACCTGCGCGGCGGCAGCGAGGTTGTGCCTGCGGCCGAGGCTGCCGAGCGCGGTATTACGCAGACGCCCGAGGATGCCAAGCGCGGCACCATCGCGTATTCGATCCTTCAGGCACACAATACGTCCGGCGACCCCGAGGCGCTCAAGATTCGCTTCGACGCCATGGCGAGCCATGACATCACCTTTGTCGGCATCATCCAGACGGCGCGCGCCTCGGGCATGGAGCAGTTCCCGCTGCCCTACGTGCTCACCAACTGCCACAACTCGCTGTGCGCCGTGGGCGGCACCATCAACGAGGACGACCACGTCTTTGGCCTTTCCGCAGCCAAGAAGTACGGCGGCATCTTCGTTCCGCCGCACATCGCCGTCATCCACTCCTTTATGCGCGAGAACTTCGCCGGTTGCGGCAAGATGATCCTGGGTTCCGACTCGCACACCCGCTATGGTGCCCTGGGTACCATAGCCGTGGGCGAGGGCGGCGGCGAGTTGGCAAAGCAGCTGCTGCGCGACACCTACGATGTCGCCTATCCCGGCGTCGTGGCCATCTACCTCACGGGCGCCCCGCGCCCCGGCGTCGGCCCGCACGACGTGGCGCTCGCCATCATTCGCGCCGTCTTTGCCAAGGGCTACGTCAAGAACAATGTCATGGAGTTTGTGGGCCCGGGCATCGCGAGCATGACGACCGACTACCGCAACGGCGTTGACGTCATGACCACCGAGACCACCTGCCTGTCGAGCATCTGGGCCACCGACGAGGACACGCACGCGTTTTTGACCATGCACAGCCGCGGCGACGACTATCGCGAGCTCAAGCCCGCCGATGTCGCCTACTACGACGGTTGCGTCGAGGTCGACCTGTCGAGCATCAAGCCCATGATCGCACTGCCGTTCCATCCTTCCAACGGCTTTGAGATCGACGAGCTCAACGAGAACCTCGAGGACATCCTGCACGAGGTGGAGCTCGAGGCCGCCAAGATCGGCGAGGGCAAGACGCACTTTAGCCTGCTCGACAAGATCGTCGACGGCAAGCTGCACGTGCAGCAGGGCGTTATCGCCGGCTGCTCGGGCGGCAACTATGACTCCGTGGTCCAGGCTGCCCGCGTGCTCAAGGGCGCCAATACCGGCTGCGGCGAGTTCTCGCTGTCGGTCTATCCCACGAGCCAGCCCGTGGCGCTCGAACTTACACGCCGCGGCTACATCTACGACCTCATGGAGGCCGGCGCAATCGTGCGCACGGCATTCTGCGGCCCGTGCTTCGGCGCCGGCGACACGCCCGCCAACAACGGCCTTTCGATCCGTCACACCACGCGCAACTTCCCCAACCGCGAGGGTTCCAAGCCGGGTAATGGCCAGCTGAGCGCCGTGGCCCTGATGGACGCCCGCTCCATTGCGGCAACGGCTGCCAACGGCGGCGTCCTGACGCCGGCGACCGACCTGCCCGAGGACACTTGGGACGAGGCCTGCGAGTACACCTTTGACGACGCGCCGTACAAGAAGCGCGTGTACTGGGGCTTTGGCAAGGCGGAGCCTGCCGACGAGCTGGTCGAAGGCCCCAACATCAAGCCGTGGCCCGCGATGGAGCCGCTCGGCGACGACATCCTGCTCAAGGTTTGCTCCAAGATCATGGACCCGGTCACCACGACCGACGAGCTCATTCCCTCGGGCGAGACGAGCTCCTTCCGCTCCAACCCGCTGGGCCTGGCTGAGTTTACGCTGAGCCGCCGCGACCCGGCCTACGTGGGTCGCTCCAAGGAGGTCGACGCTGTGGAGAAGCGTCGCGTTGCCGGTGAGTCCGCGGGCGACCTGGCGGCGCTCGATGCCGAGCTTGCTGGCGTGTTCAAGGCACTGGCCGGCGCGGGTGTTACGGCCGATGCCAAGGCGACCGAGTTTGGCTCCATGATCTATGCCAAAAAGCCCGGCGACGGTTCTGCCCGCGAGCAGGCCGCGAGCTGCCAGCGCGTCATTGGTGGCCTGGCCAACATCGTCCACGAGTACGCCACCAAGCGCTATCGCTCCAACGTGATGAACTGGGGCATGGTGCCCTTCCAGATGGAGGCGGAGCCCAACTTTGAGGTGGGCGATTACGTCTTTGTGCCGGGTATCCGTGCCGCGCTCGATGGCGACCTGAAGAACATCACCGCCTACGTGGTGCGCGCCGATGGTGCGGTCGAGCAGATTGAGCTCTACATTGCCGATATGACGGCAGAGGAGCGTGCCATCGTCAAGGCCGGCTGCCTCATCAACTACAACAAGTTCAAGGCCGCTGCCGAGTAACGCACTTAATTGTCCGCCCGGGGCTTACCCTTTCCCGCTCGCTCACGCGCTTCGCGAGGGTCGCGCTCGGGAAAGGGTAAGCCCCGGGCTACATTTCTGCGTTCTCGTTGGGTCTTGGGGGACGCTAATAAATAGACTTACTTGATGCCGCCCCTTTTTATTGGGGCGGCTTCTTTTTGTCGAAAACCACCACAAAGGGGGCAGGCACCTTTGTGGTGGTGGGGACGAGCTCGATGCTGTTGTGATCGTTGAGCGGCATGTTAATGGGCGGCTCTACAGAATTTCATCTGGGCTGGCGGGTTTGGTTGTTTTGGGGATGCCGAGTTTGGATGACGCGAAATCGTCAACATTGTCCTTAATTCCGTCTTTGGTGTAGACAGTGACCATATAGGTGCTGTGTCCGAATTCGCCCTTGTCGCGTGTTGCCCAGGCATCCCAGTAGGCGGCCCCGTTTCGCCCTTTGATTTTTCCGACACGGCGGAGTTCTGTTCGCTTTAATTTCTGGTTGCTATAGATGGTTCGACCGGCCTCCTCGGTGAGCCCGCACTGTCCAAGCATCTTGTCGAGGACTTGGTTCATGTGGCGCTCATCGGTGTTTGGTGCGTAGTCGTAGGCGAGGGTGATGAAGTCGAGTGGCTGGTCGTCGATTAGATAGTTTAGCGTCTGAGGTCCAAGGCAGAAATAGGGGGAGCATCCGTCGATCTGACCGAGCAGTGGCAACTTTGACTGCCAACTTCCGGTGGGAATTCCATCTTCGTAAAACACGCCGCGACAGATAAAGGAGAGCGAGGTGGCACGCGAGCCGGCGTCGACCATTCCGCATAAATCGAAGGGCGAGGTGATACCAAGGGAAAAGGGCGTGATGACGATAAGGAAGAGCATCACGATGGGTATGGCGAGAATGGCGATGACGTTGCGACCGGTGGAATGAGGCGGCTTCATATGCGCTCCTCGAGACAAAGATCTGTTGAGGATAGGCAGAAATGGATATGTTCAGAGAGCAATTCAAGTTTAATCTCATTGCGCGAGATGGTCGACCGTTAGCGTCGAAAACCACCACAAAGGTGCCTGTCCCCTTTGTGGTGGTGAGGAGCGCGCGGCTTCTTTTGGTAATAGTGTTAGCTGGCGGTATCATTAGTGCAGGTGGCGAAGGTTTGCATTGTGGGGTGTTTTGCCGTGAGCCGTTCTGCCCGTATTGGATTGATTGTCTTGGCGCTTGCGATCGCTGTGGTTGGCGCGGGCGCTGTCGGTATGGCATTTCTACCTGCTGCGGTGACGGAGCCGGTGGTCAAGCCTGTGACTCAATCTGTCGAACTTCTGACCGGCGACGACAAGCCCGAGACCATTACCGTTGATTTTGATGAGCAGCCGGCTGTGCTGGGTATTAGCAATTATCCGCGTATTCAGCTTGGGGCCATGCGCTATACCACGGATACAAGCCTGATCGATAGGGCGTCCGAGCTACTCAAGGGCAAAACATTTAAGCGTTGGTACGGATATGCGTCCTATCGGGCAAAAGCGAACGACATGGTTGGCGGATGCCACTCTTCCATCGAGCTGGACACTGCAAACGGCGCAAAGTTATGTGATGTCTCGTACGATCCGGGCTACGAGGGCAATGAGGGGCCGGGCATCTACATCATGGACGGCGATGTCGCCTATGTCATGGAGGGCGACCAGACCGAGCTCAACGATTTTATGGGTCAGTGTATCCAAGATGCCTATAAACAGACCTGCTTGCCTGACCCGCAGACTGCACGCGATAGTGGGTCTGCCCGTACATGGCTGTTCGAGGATGAGATGCCCTGGACCGTCGAATCGGGAAGTACGGGTTCGGCGAAGGAGTAGAGACCGCGACCACCACAAAGGTGCCTGTCCTCTTTGTGGTGGTTTTCGGTCTGTCTCGATCTGTAACATCTTGGCCGCTAAAAGTGGGCCCGGTGTTACAGATTTAGATTTTTGATCCGGGTGTTTTCTGTTCGTCTCGATTTGTAACAGATAGAGCTCTATTTGCTGACTAGATGTTACAGATTTAGATAAACGGGTGCGCTGGTCATTTCATCTCGATCTGTAACATCTAGAGCCATAAACAGCCGCTAGATGTTACAGATTGAGATAGTAAGGGGACGAGGCCGTAGCGGGTGAGCGCACCTGCTCCCTATCTTTCAATCACTCAGAAAATCTTATATATAGAGACTTAGATTTATGTATAAGATCGCGCAAAGCTGGCAACAATACTTCTCGAACAACGTGAAGCCGCCCCGTAGGGCGGCCGCCCCAAGAGAGGTGATTCCATGAGAATCGATAAGCTAGCAATGACGTCGCGCGAGGCGCTGCAGACCGCCATGAGCACGGCTGCCGACGCGCAGGCCGGCGCGGTGGAGCCGATTCACTTGCTGTCCGCCCTGCTCGGTGCCGGCGAGCGCAATATCTCCGTGATCATCGAGCGCATCGGTGCCGACCCGGCCCAGCTTGCACGCTCCACACAAGATGCCATCGACCATGCGCCCAAGGTGTCGGGCGAGGGTCAGCAGATGGGCCTGTCCAACGAGCTCGTCCGCGTCATCGAAAAGGCCGAGAAGAAGGCCACCAAGATGGGCGACAGCTTTGTGGTGACCGAGCATCTGCTGATGGCACTTGCCGAGGACAAGGGTGAGGCGGGTCGCGTGCTGCGCGACGCCGGCGTCACCAAGGAGCGCATCGAGCAAGTCTACGAGGAACTGCGCGGCGATGACCGCGTGACGTCTGCCGAGGACAAGACGCAGTTTGAGGCGCTGGAGCAGTACGGCCGCAATATCTGCGACCTTGCCCGTGCCGGCAAGCTCGACCCGGTCATCGGCCGTACCGACGAGATTCGCCGTACTATTCAGGTCCTGTCCCGTCGTACCAAGAACAACCCCGTGCTCATCGGCGAGCCGGGCGTCGGTAAAACTGCTATCGTCGAGGGCATCGCCCAGCGTATCGTGGCCGGCGACGTGCCGAGCACCCTGCGCGACCGCGACCTTATCGAGCTCGACATGAGCGCGCTGGTCGCCGGCGCCAAGTATCGCGGCGAGTTCGAGGACCGCTTGAAGGCCGTGCTCAAGGAAGTGCAAAAATCGGAAGGTAAGGTCATCCTGTTCATCGATGAGCTCCACACCATCGTGGGCGCGGGTGCCACCGAGGGCTCCATGGACGCCGGCAACATCCTCAAGCCTGCGCTCGCCCGTGGCGACCTGCATGCGATCGGCGCGACCACGCTCGACGAGTACCGTAAGTACATCGAGAAGGACGCGGCGCTCGCCCGTCGTTTCCAGACCGTTATGGTGAGCGAGCCTACCGTCGAGGACACCATCTCGATCCTGCGTGGCCTCAAGGAGAAGTACGAGATCTTCCACGGCGTGCACATCACCGATAGCGCACTCGTGGCCGCCGCCGATCTCTCCGATCGTTACATCGCCGATCGCTTCCTGCCCGACAAGGCCATCGACCTGGTCGATGAGGCGGCAAGCCGCCTGCGCATGGAGCTCGACAGCATGCCGGTCGAGATCGATGCCACCACGCGTCAGCTCACCCAGCTGCAGATCGAGGAGCAGGCGCTCATGAAGGAGACCGACGACGCCTCCAAGGAGCGTCTGGAGGCCCTGCGCCAAGAGATTGCCGAGGTCCAAGAAAAGCTCAACGTGCAAAAGGCCGGCTGGCTCAACCAAAAGAACGCCATCGACCACGTGCAGGAGCTCAAGGGACAGCTCGACGAGGCCAAGAGCGAAGAGGAACGTGCGACGCGCAACGGCGACCTGGGCCGTGCGTCCGAGCTGCGCTACTCCGTGATTCCGGGCCTGCAGCAGCAGATTCAGGATTCCGAGGCTGCGCTCGAGGCGCAAAAGCAGCAGGACGGCGAGGGCCTCAACGAGCAGGTGACCTCCGATGAGATCGCTGAGGTCGTGAGCGCTTGGACTGGCGTGCCCGTCTCCAAGATGATGCAGGGCGAGCTCGACAAGCTGAAGGGTCTGGAGGGCGAGCTGCACAAGCGCGTTATCGGCCAGGACGAGGCCGTGTCTGCCGTCGCCGCGGCCGTGCGCCGCAGCCGCGCGGGACTCTCCGATCCGGACAAGCCCATCGGCAGCTTCTTCTTCCTGGGCCCCACCGGCGTGGGCAAGACCGAGCTCGCCAAGGCGCTGGCCGAGTGCCTGTTCGATGACGAGCGCGCGCTCGTGCGTATCGACATGTCCGAGTACATGGAGAAGTTCAGCGTCCAGCGTTTGATCGGTGCGCCCCCGGGATACGTGGGTTACGACGAGGGTGGTCAGCTCACCGAGGCTGTGCGCCGTCGTCCGTACTCCGTGATTTTGCTCGACGAGATGGAGAAGGCTCATCCGGATGTCTTCAACGTGCTGCTGCAGGTGCTCGACGACGGTCGTCTGACCGACGGCCAGGGTCGTCAGGTGTCCTTCAAGAACACGATCATCATCATGACATCTAACGTGGGCTCCAAGGCTATCGCCGAGCTTTCCGGTAAGGACGAGGAGGAGATGCGCCATCAGGTTGACGCGGCCATGGCTCAGACCTTCCGCCCCGAGTTCCTCAACCGTATCGACGATATCGTGGTGTTCCATCCGCTCGGCATGGCGCAGATTGAGAAGATCGTCGATATCCAGCTCGCCGACGTCCGCGCACGTTTGGCCAAGGAGCGTATGACGCTTGCCATCACCCCGGCGGCCAAGCAGATGCTCGCCGTGGGCGGCCTGGACCCGGTCTTTGGCGCTCGTCCGCTCAAGCGTCTGGTCCAGCGCGAGGTCGTGGATGCCATCGCGGCCGCTATCATCGACGGCACGGTGCGCGAGGGCGATCAGGTGACGGTCGATGTCGACAAGGACGGCGGTTTTACCGTCGTGTGCGACAACACGCCGACGCCGATATACGAGGCGCCCGAGGAATAGCTGAGCTCAAGCAAAGGGGCGGCGGGATTTACCCGTCGCCCCTTTTTCATGCTGCGTCGAATGTGCCGGGCAGTCTAGGCGTAGATGATCTCCAAGTTGGGGGCAAGCTCGGCAAGTCGCTGCCTCGTGTCCGCATCGACGCCGGTGTCGGTGATCAGGCAGTTAATCTCATTGAGGTCAAGGGCGTGAACCAAGCCGATGACGCCGATTTTCGATGAGTCCATGAGGGTTATGCGTCGGTCGGCAGCGTTCGCGATGGCGCTCACCATGTTCGCCTGCTCCAATCGATGCGCCATAAATCCTTTTGAAAACGAGAAGGTATTGGTTCCCATGAAAGCAGTGGGAACAAAGTACTCGTTAAGCAGCCGGATAGTCTCGTTGCCCTGTGTGTAGTGATAGCCAAATCTCAGTTGTCCGCCCAGGAGAATGACCTCGCTGTCCACCAGCAATTCTTCGGCAAGTATCGCGTGAGATAGGTCGTTCGTGAGAACCGTGAGATTCTTGCGGCCCTTGAGAGCGCGTAGCATGCAGCCCGTTGTTGTTCCCGATTGAAGAAAGAACGTGTCGCCGTCGCGCACCATTTTCGCCGCAGCGTAACCGATGCGGCGTTTTTCGTCTTGGGCCGTCGAAGAAGCGTCTTCAAACGAAAGTTCGCGAGAATTGGGGTTCGGTAAGATCGCGCCGCCATGGGTTCGCCTGAGAAGTCCTCTGCCTTCGAGAGCCCGCATATCCTTTCGAATGGTCGCTTCCGAAACACCAAAGCGCTCGCTGAGGTCAACAATGCGAACAGTGCTGTTCGCATTGAGTAAGTCGAGTATTTCTTCCTGCCGTTCTTCCAGGTAATAGGGACGCGGTTCACTCATAAGAACTCCCAGGGCTTGTTGTGGGACAAGGCTTGTTACCTTCAGTTTTACCAGAACAACAATTCCTGAAATGAAATAAAACAACTCTAAACAAAACATATCGAACGTTCGGGGTAGGTTTTCGACCGTTCGCGGTAGCAGACGTCAATTCCGAAACAAAACAAAACAAAACGCAATATAATGAACTCGCAAAATGTTGCGTTTGGAGAAAGCCAAACAGCGATGGTCTGCCTGAGGAAAGGAGAACAGATGCTCGTCAGTATGAGAGATATCTGCAACATCGCCGAACAGAACAATATGGCGGTCGCTGCAGTAAATTCCGCGAGTCTTGAGGCCGTCCGCGCCGCTGTGGACGTGGCGGAGGAAACAGGTTATCCGATTATCATCCAGCATGCCGAGGTTCACGAGTCGCTGGTGCCGATTGACGTGGTGGCTCCGCTGGTTACAGCACTGGCTGAGCGCTCGAGTGCGCATATCTGCCTGAATCTGGATCATTGTGAGAATCTATCCTATGCTCGTCGTGCGTTGGAGCTCGGTTTCACGGGCGTCATGTTCGACGGTTCTGCACTTTCCTACGAACGTAATGTTGAGCTTTCCCAGTACGCTGCCCAGATGTGCGCCGACTTTGGTGCAGGCCTTGAGTGCGAACTTGGTTCTATGGGGTCGCGTGAGGGTGGCGATCCTGATGCTGGGTCCACGGCGGAAGAGGCGGGCGCCATCTATACCGATCCTGACCAGGCGCGTGACTTCGTTGAGTCCACGGGGCTCGATATCCTGGCCTGCTCGTTCGGAACGGTGCACGGCCTGTATAAGGGCGAGCCCCATTTGAACATTGACGTTCTGACCGACATTCGCAGCTGTGTGAACGTGCCACTTGTCATGCACGGTGGCTCCGGTGTTTCCGACGAGGATTACGCTCGTGCCATCAATGCCGGCATCCGCAAGATTAACTACTACACGTATGGCGTTAAATATGCCGGCGATGCCGTGCGCGCCATGGTTGATGAAAAGACTGAGGGGCATCCGGATGCTCCGATCTATTGGCACGATATGACGGCAGTCGCGTTCGAGAGCCTGCGCAGCACATTCGAGCATGTCGTGCGAGTATTCGCCAATGGCGCGGCTCCTTTGGCTTAAGGGGTGTGCTATGAAGAAAATTTTAGTTGCAACCCACGGACGCCTAGCAAGTGGCGTCAAAAGTGTGGCTGAGGTGCTGCTTCATGAGGATAGCGCCATAACCGTCGTTGATTGCTATGTGGACGAATCGGATCCCAATGAGCAGATCGCAGCGTTTATCGATGGCGTGAGGCCAGAGGACGATGCGTTGATCGTTACCGATCTTTTGGGCGGGAGCGTCTGCAACATGGTTACGGCCATGCAGCCGGAAAAGCACGGCATCGTACATGTGACCGGTTTCAACATCGCGTTAATTCTCGAATGCCTGATTACGGGCGAGGCGTTCACGCCCGAGTATATCGACAACGTAATCGCGCAGGCATCGACCTCCATGCGGCGTGTGGTCCTGCGGGCAGGCGGGGCGACAGATACCGATGACGATTTCTTTGGATAGGAAGTGGTCCGCTTTGGCGGGCGGAGCGAAGACGAAAGGAGAACGAAATGATCGTTCAGCTGCGAGTGGATGACCGCCTGGTTCACGGACAGGTCACGCTCATGTGGGGAAAGGAGCTGAGCACCAAGGGTATTTTAGTCGCGAATGACGCTGCGGCCCAAAATGAAACCCAGTCGTCGACGCTCAAGATGGCTTGCCCGAGTGGGCAGAAGCTTCTCATCCGTACAATAGACGACGCTATCAAGATTGCTAACGATCCGCGTGCGGGCGAGATGCGCATCTTCGCCCTTACTGGGAACATCGCCGATGCACTCAAACTAGTGAAAGGGGCTCCCGGTAGGATCGGCAGCGTGAACGTTGCGAATGTCGGCCGCTTCGATCGAAGCGACGATGCAGCCAAGGTGCTGCTGACAACGGGTGTAACGCTCAATCCAGACGAGGTGGCTGCAGCGCGCGAGCTGTGTGAGCAAGATCTGCCGGTGTTTCATCAGGTCGGCGTTACAGACGGTAAGGTCAAGGTTTCCGACCTGCTGGCAAAGCTCTAAGGAGGGATTGATATGCTGACGACTGCGCTCTTGGCATATTTGGCAGCTTTTATCTGCTATTTCGTCCAATGGACGTTTGGACAGCCCATGATTGACCAGCCCCTGGGCGTGGGTCTTGTGGCGGGCATTATCTTTGGCGATGTTACCGCAGGCATTATCATCGGTGCTGCGCTCCAGGCTATTTTCATCGGAAGCGTCAACGTGGGCGGTGCGACTTCGGCTGATACGGTGGCAGGAACGGTGCTCGCTGTGTGCTTCGTGGTCGTGTCTGGCATGGAGCAGGGCGTAGCGATTCCGCTCGCGGTGGCTGCGGCTATTTTTGCGAACATCATCTACTCGCTCGTTCTCAACGTGCTCATGTCTTTCTGGGCTCCTGTTATTGATTGGGCCGCGAACTCGGGTGACAGTAAGAAGCTCTTCATCTGCCATTTTGGCGGCGCCGTAGTCATGAACGGTCTATTCGCCATCCCGACGTTTTTGGCGGTGTGGGTCGGTGCCGAGCCGGCATCGCAGCTTATGAATATGGTGCCGCAGGCGGTCCTGAACGGGTTCAATGCTGCATCCGGCCTGCTTCCCGCCGTGGGCATGGCGCTACTTCTGCGCATGCTCTGGGATAACAAGATTGCAATTTATTTCCTGCTCGGCTTCGTGCTCTTCCAATATCTCAACATGCCCATGGTCGCAATTGCCGCCGTCGGTGCAGTGATCTTGGTCGTTACGGCCCTGCGTGACCTTGAAAATCTCGACCTGCGCAACCAGATTAAGGCCTTGCGCGAATCGGGCGTCGCAGCTGGTGCCCAGTCCGTCGCCGAGCTCGAAGAGGAGGATTTCTTCGCATGAGTACCACCGATACCGCAAGCGAGAAGATCAGCATCTCCACTAAGGATCTTTCCGCTGAAGACCGTAAGATGCTGCGCGGCATCTTCTTCCACTCGTTCAACGTCTTTGCCCATTACGGCGGCGGCGCTCGCGGAGGCGCTTCAGGCTTCATGTGGTCCATCTGGCCTGCCATCGAGCGTTTCTACCCGGATAAAGAACAGCGTCGCGATGCCCTGGTACGCCATTCGACCTGGTATAACATCACGTCAAATGTCGGTACGTTCTGCATGGGCCTTGTTGCCTCGATGGAGAAGGAGAACGCGGCCGAGCCTGATTTCGATACGCATTCGATCGACTCGGTCAAAGCTTCGCTCATGGGTCCCATGTCGGGCATCGGCGATGCAATCTTCTGGGGCGTTATCCGTGTTATCGCGGCCTCGGTCGGTATGGCGCTGTGCTCTCAGAACGGATCGCTTCTGGGTCCGATCGCGTTTCTGCTCATTTACAACATTCCGTCGTGGATTACGCGTTGGGTGCTGACGGTTCTTGGGTATCGCGTCGGTTCGAGCTTCATCACCAAGATCTACGAGAGCGGCTTGATGGGTATTGTAACCAAACTCTCAAGCACGCTCGGCCTGCTGATGATCGGCGCCATGGCTGCCTCGTTCGTTAAGTTCAACTGCGCGATCTCAATTCCGATGCCCGAGGGCGATCCGGTCATGATCCAGACGTATCTCGATACGATCTTCATCGGCCTGATTCCGCTGCTGTACACCCTGGGTTGTTTCAAGCTGCTCAAGAAGAACACCAACGTGAACTGGATCATTATCGGCACCATGATCATTGGCCTGGTGCTTGGCCTGACGGGGATTTGCTAGTTGCTGCAAGTTTCAAGACGATGTTTACCCGCCCGAGTGTGCCTAAGGTGCGCTCGGGCGGGCTTGCGTTGGGTTTAAAGCAATGTATACACTGTCTGCGCCGATACGCGTAGACGATTCGTAAGCACGTGTGCGCTCTGGATACCGCATCCCGCGGTATCCATGCATTACGATGGCCGTAATCAGTCATAGTGTAAGAATGGAATTCAAGCCACACGGAAAGGTGCATGCCATGGATAGCAAGGACGAGTGCAAGCAGCCCCTGCGCGAGAAGAGGGAGACGAAAAAGCCCACCGATCCCTACATTCGTGCCGAGAACGAGGATGACGACGGCTACGATCCTTATAGCGATCGTCGCCCCGAGCGCGAGCCCCTCTTCGAAGCCGACCCCTGGCGTTAAGTAGCTGATTTGGGACGGGGCTTTTTTAGCTACTTTGTTTTCGGCTAGAGGCGTTCATGCCTGCCCCCTCGGCCGCTCGATATCCTCCGGGAGGGGCCACTAATAGAAAACTTGCTTATCCATTAATCAAGATACGCATAATCTTGCTCTCCTGCTAATCAAGAATCGTTATAATCTTGATTAGCAGGAGAGCAAGATTGGAGAATTATGGCATTCAACGACTTGGTGGCTCAAAAAATAAAGGACTTTGAGCAACAGGGGATTCCGCAGGTCTTTGAGCGCGACCTTGATCTGGGCAACCCGCAGGAGCCAAAGCGCGACAACATCGTATATGTGATTGTGGGCGCCCGTCGTTGTGGAAAGACGTATCGCCTGTATCAGGAGATACGGCGGCTTCAGGGCCAAGGCGTCGAGCTTGACCGGATGCTATATTTCAATTTTGAGGATGAGCGCTTGCGTCCGTATGAGCCATCGCTACTAGCGGACGTGCTCGATACATTCTATGCACTATATCCTGCTGCTCGAGGCGAGGGCGCCTACCTTTTCTTTGACGAGATCCAGGAAATACCCGAATGGGGTGCGTTTCTGCGACGCGTGGTCGATACGGAGAAGGCGACCGTTTACGTGACGGGATCTTCTTCTAAGATGCTGTCCTCAGAACTTAAGAGCGAGTTCAGGGGCCGTTCTCTTGTGCGAGAGCTTTTTCCGTTGAGTTTTTCGGAATACGTCCGATATAAGACGGGGAGCGTTCCTGAGTCGAACGCGCCCTTCTCCTCAAGCGCTGCAGCGTTGCTCCGACACCATCTGGTCGGATATCTCGAGCGAGGGGGATTCATCGCGACACTTGAGCAGACGCCCGCAGACGCGATTCAGCTGCTACAGGAATATGCGTCGCGAACGGTCGCTATGGACGTTGTGGAGCGTTACGACGTCAAGAGCCCTCGTTTGGCCTCACTGTTTCTGACGCGGTGTATGGCATCTTCGGGACGAGAGCTGTCGGTGAACAAGGTGTACAACGAGTTCAAGAGCAGGCAGATACCCGTCAGTCGTAATTCGCTCAGCGACTTACTTGAGTATTACGAGGACGCCTACCTGCTGTTTTCTGTGCCGGAGTTTACGCGTTCACTTGCAAATAATACGCGGTCTGCGTCTAAAGTCTACGCTGTCGATCCTGCGATGTTTGGAGCATTCTCTCCCGCATCGGCATTGGACCAGGGCCAGAGGCTCGAGACTGCGGTGTTCAATGCGCTCAGAAGAAGGACTCCTGCGGTGCGGGTCGGTTCGGTCTGCCGCCTACTGGTCAAGGAGAAGAATAAAAGCCATGAGGTTGACTTTGTGGCTGGGGATGCACTTCTCATGCAGGCTTATAGCCTGACTCAGGTGAGTGTGGATATGGCAAGCGAGAAAACGCGCGAACGCGAAATTGCAGCCCTCGATGCCTCGATGGCCCAGTTTGATCTTGGCGAGTCGGTAATCGTTACTATGGATGAGCAGGCCGATATTCCATGTGAACACGGTGTGGTACACGCTGTGCCCGCATGGAAGTGGCTCCTTGCCTAATCATCTACGGATCTGTGGGGCCAGGACCTCCTGGCCCCTTCATCACGGTTGGGGAGTACCATGATGCGCCCGGCTAGTCCTGGGCCTTGATGCTCGGCAGCAGAATCTGGGCGATGTAGTCGCATTCGAGCTTGGTGGCAGCGTCGGCCTTGCCGTCTTTGCCGACCAGCACGCTCTTGATCTGGCTGTAGGTGTAGCGGTTGCCGGTCGTAAGCTCGACAAGCTCAATGGCTGTGTCCATGGGATAGGCCGACACGGGGTTCTGCGTGCGCCCGTTGATGGTCTGGGGCACCACGTACGGATAGACGGGGCCGCTGGCGTAGACGGTATAACCGTTGCCTAGATTGGCCGCACCCAAAACCGTATCGCCCTCATCGGGCGTAAAGCTCTCGCCCTCGCGCACCGCGACGAGCGTCACAATCGGCGTATCGCTGTCGCCGGCAAGATAGATGCATAGCGTGCTGCCATTTTGCCAAGTCTCGACCTTGCCGTACCATTCGACGGGGATATCGAGCTGGTAGAGGTCGGTTGCCTTGTGACGGGCGTCGGCATCACGGGCTGCCTGTGCCTTTTGCGCGCTCAGGGCATTGACGGCGGCGTCGCGCCGCGCGGTTGCCGCCTGCTGGAGCACCTTGGCGGTGGCGGCGGAGCTCGCGCCTCCCTCCTCGGCATATTTGGCGGCGGCATCGATCTGGTCGTCGGTTACCGTGTCGGCCGAAGGCACCTTGAGTTTAAAGGCAGCCTGGGCACTTAAATCCTGTCCATCGCTCTTAACGGTGACCTGCGTCTTGGTGGTCGGGACGGTATAGATGGTGCCGTCGGCCGCGATGGGGGAGGCAGCGATGGAGAGCGTGTAATCGCCGGGCAGCAGTTTGATGCCGCGGCCGTGCTCGTCAACGTAGAGCGTTTCGCTCACAGAAGAGCCGTCGGAGTCCTGGCCACTCACCTGCACGGGGATCTTTGAGCCGGTGGAGCAGTCGAGTCCCGCGGCATGTACGCCAATTTGCACCGACATCATGGTATGGGCGTTTGCGGCAACTACGGCGGCCTGCTCTTGCTGGTATCCGTTCCAAGCCGCATAGCCCGCGCCGCCGGCGACGAGCGCGACGGCCACGACACCGGCGACCATCAGATTGCGGCGCTTGGGCGACATCTTGCGATGGCGGACCTCGGCCTCGCGTGCCGAGGGAACGGACGGCAGGGGTATATCGCCCATGGCGATGGTCTCGTCCACGGCTGGTGCGGAACCCAGGCCAGGAAGCTCGCGAGTCAGCGAATCCTCGGCCGGCAAGCTGTCGAGCAAGACGGTTTCCTCGCCCGTGTCGGATTCGGGCTGGTTGCCGGCCTCGCTTTCGGTGCCTTCGTGATCTGCCTCATCCTCGGCAGGCTCAACGTCGCCTGCATCCTGATTATCGGATTGCGCCTCGGTTTCCGGCTCATCCTGCACATCAACGCCCGAATCGTCAAACGCAATCTCATCGAGTGAAATCCGGTCTAAGCTCTCCAAGGCCTCAGCGCAAGCTTCTGCATCTTGGGCCGCATCCTCTTGGCCCATCGTCTCATCATTCATACATCCCCCAAGCTCAATATCGGGACAACACTGTACCCAAAAATGGAGCCATATAAAGCGCGTGCGAAATATAAGATCCGATTTAACCTGAGCGCATCGTTCGGCCGCATCCTCGCGGCGGCAAAAGGCCCCCGGAACGCGAACGAATCACATTCCGGGGGCTCTACAATGCGTTGAGTTGCGCGGAGCCGGCTATGCTGCTTCGTGCTCAAGCGATGTCTGCGCCGGGCGCGTTACTCGGCGTGTGCGTAATCCACCTTGGCGCGGCGAGCGGTAGCCTTCTCCCAATCGCTGGTGCCCTCAAAGACATCCTGCTTGTAGGGATTGCGGCCGAGCTTCTTGGCGCGGTAGGCGATGTAGATGATCGCGGCGACGTTGGCGACCAGTGCGGCGATCGAGACCGCGGTAGCGGCGCCGGGGTCGAGCGTGGAGTGGGTCACAAAGATGGACTCCTCCTGGAAGTAGGGGAATACCTGGGCAAACATGCACCAAATAGCCAGCGTAAAGGCGCGGTTCTGGATCCAGCCGCCCTTGTTCCAGATAAAGGCGGCGACGGTGGGCGCCAGCAGCAGCGCAAAGCCGCAGAACCAGGAGTGGGTGGGCAGGCAGTTGTAGGTGTAGCAGAAGTTCCAGATATCGTAGGCGATGATGTAGACCCAGGTCATGTCGGGCCACAGCATATCGGTCTGATCCTCGGAGGCGTAGACGCTCCACCAACCGGTCATGCAGAAGATGTTGATGAGACCGGCGATGCCGTTGAACACGTTGTTCCAGCCGGCCAGCTGCGTAGCACCTTCGGAGGTGACCCAGGTGGACTCGCCCAGGACAAAGAAGTGATAGGCGCTCTCAAAGTCGGATACGACGGCGATCATGATGTTGATGGCGACGATCACAAACGGCCATGCGCGGAACCAATGCGCCTTGCCGATCTTTCCCCACTGGTACTTAATGGCAATGAAGCCCCAGCAACCGGCGAGCGCCGCGTATACCTTGGCGTAGTGGAACCAGCTGTTCTGGTACACATGGGTGGGGTTGGTGAGCGCCCACTCGGCGCCTTGCGAAACGCCCACGGCGATGGCGACGCAGTAGATGGTCATGGCCAGCGGAGCCACGCCAAAGATGATTGCCGCGCCCAGCTTGGTGCGGCGGCCGACTTCGTTGAGCACGATCAGGCCAATAAAGACCATGGCCCAGCCGGCCCAGTGGATAAGGGTATCGCTACCCCAAACATCGAACAGCATGCTGCTCTCCTTTCACACGCCCGCGGCCCCTCTTCTGATCGAGGGCAGTTTGGCCAAATGTCGTCAGTTCTGGGGCTTGCGCTCCGGATACTTGGCGGTATAGCCCTCGATGTGGAGTGTCGAGGCGATGATTTCCTTGACCGTTTCGTCGGGCACATCGGGGTGCGTGCGGATATACATCAAAAGGCCCATGATGAGGGTGTAGAACGTCTCGTAGACATGGTCGATGCGTAGCTCATGATGGGCGACAAAATCCACTACGGTGGTGTCGCAGATATACTGCGCCACGCGCTGGACCACGTTGTGCAAAAAGCCGCCGTAGAGCGCGCCGCTGCTCGAGGTAAGCGTGCTCGGCAGCTCGTGGCCGCTGGCGACCAGGCGCTTAAAGAGCGGGGCGACGGTGTCGAGCGCGCCCTCGATATCACCGACGGTGCGGTCGGCGTTCCACCGCTCGAGTTCGGAGATAAAGTCGTCGATCGCCTCGTCCATAACAGCGGTGACGGCGGCGTCCATGTCGGCGAAGTAGTGGTAGAACAATGAACGCGTGCAGCCGGCTCGCTTGGTCACGGCCGATACCGATAGGTGGGACACGCCCAGCTCGGAGCTTACGGTGCGCACGGCATCGAGGATCTCGCGACGGCGTTCGTCGCCCGTCAGGCGCTTTGCCGCGCTATCGGATGCGGGGACGGCATCGACCACAGAGGTACCTGCTGTGTTATTGCCCATGTTTTGCCGCCTTTCATCCTCTTTTGCCTGACCGTTCGCCTAACAGTCTTGAATATTGTTGACGGTTCGTCAATACTATTTTTGACACAATGTCAACAATGGCGGGTGAACGGCATGGGGGCATGTCCGGCCTGCAAAAAAAGAGGGGCGCTGCGGTCCCGCCGGGCTGCGGCAAGAGAAGGGACAACCATGATTCTCAACGGACCGGGGATTAGTTACACCGAGCCCGACATCGGTTCGGAGTTCGTGCCGCCGCTGCCGGAGCATCCGCGCGAGGCCATCGTCAAGCTGTGCGAGCACTGCACCAACCGCCTGCTGCATCGCGACGAGCTGCTGGGCTACGAGTACTGGTCGTTTGCCGAGGCCGCAACCGACGAGCAGGCCGAAGTGCTCTGCAAGATGAAGATGCGCCGTCCCTATACGCTGCCCGAGATGGTCAAGCTCACCGGCATGCCCGAAGCCGATATCGAGAAGATGCTCGACGACATGAGCTACACGGGTCTGCTCGAGTACAACTGGGAAAACCCCGAGCGCGCCAAGCAATGGGTGTTGCCCATGCTGGTGCCGGGTTCTGCCGAGTTCCTCAACATGCGCGTGAGCCAGCTCGAGGAGCACCCGGTCTATGCCAAGTTCTTTGAGCAGGCGTCCGAGGGACCGCTGTCCAAGGCCACGCCGATGGTGCCGCCCGGAGGCGCCGGCATCGGCATGCACGTCATTCCGGTCGAGAAGGCCATCGACGCCGCGAGCACCTCGGTGCCGATCGAGCATATCGAGCATTGGCTCGACAAATACGATGGCAAATATGCCGCCAGCACCTGCAGCTGCCGCGCGAGCCGTCGCGTGATGGGTGAGGGCTGCGCCGACGACCCGGCCGATTGGTGCATCGCCGTGGGCGATATGGCCGACTACGTGGTTGAGACCGATCGTGGCCATTACGTGACCCGCGACGAGGTTTACGACATCTTGCGCCAGGCCGAGGACAACGGCTTTGTGCACCAGATCACTAATATCGACGGCGAGAACAAGATCTTCGCCATCTGCAACTGCAACGTCAACGTGTGCTACGCCCTGCGCACCTCGCAGCTGTTCAACACGCCCAACCTGTCGCGCTCGGCCTATGTCGCTAAGGTCGAGAAGGACAAGTGCGTGGCCTGCGGTCGCTGCGTCGAGGTGTGTCCGGCCGGCGCCGCCAAGCTGGGCCAGAAGCTCTGCAGCAAAAAGGCCGGCGGACAGGTGCCCGAGTATCCGCGCCAGGAGCTGCCCGATGCCAC
Organism: Collinsella sp. CLA-ER-H5; assembly: GCF_040092375.1. NCBI lineage: Bacteria > Bacillati > Actinomycetota > Coriobacteriia > Coriobacteriales > Coriobacteriaceae > Collinsella > Collinsella sp. CLA-ER-H5. The sequence continues at coordinate 30,416 of NZ_JBBNLR010000016.1, read as the reverse complement.
CAAGTGGGACCACACCAAGTGGTCGCCCAACTACCGCAACGACAACCGCATCGAGACGCATGAGTCCGGCACCGCTCCCTGCAAGACGGCCTGCCCCGCGCACGTTGCCGTTCAGGGCTATTTGAAGCTCGCGGCTCAGGGTCGCTATGACGAGGCGCTGGCACTCATTAAGCGCGAGAACCCGCTGCCCGCTATCTGCGGCCGTGTGTGCAACCGCCGCTGCGAGGACGCCTGCACCCGCGGCCGTGTGGACGCCGCCGTGGCCATCGACGAGGTCAAGAAGTTCATCGCCCAGCGCGATCTGGATGCCGCGACCCGCTACGTCCCGCCCGTGGTGACGCCGACGCGCGCTGGCGGCTTTGATCAGAAGATCGCCATCATCGGCGCCGGTCCGGCCGGTCTGTCCTGCGCCTTCTATCTGGCCGAGAAGGGCTACAAGCCCGTCGTGTTCGAGAAAAACGAGCGCCCGGGCGGCATGCTCACCTACGGCATTCCCAGCTTTAAGCTGCAGAAGGACGTTATCGAGGCCGAGGTCGAGGTCATTCGCCTGATGGGCGCCGAGTTCCGCTATGGCGTGGAGGTCGGTCGCGATGTGACGCTCGACGAGCTTCGCGCGCAGGGCTTTAAAGCCTTTTACGTGGCCATTGGCTGCCAGGGTGGCCGCCTTGCCGGTATTCCGGGCGAGGATGCCGAGGACGTGACCGTGGCCGTCGACTTTTTGCGCGAGGTCAACAGCGGCAAGATCGACGCGCTGCCCGGGCGCACCATCGTGGTGGGCGGCGGCAACGTGGCCATCGATGTCGCGCGCAACGCCTGCCGTCTGGGTTCCGAGCACGTTGAGATGTTCTGCCCGGAGAGCGAGGTCAAGATGCCTGCCAGCGAGGAGGAGCGTCGCGAGGCCATTGAGGACGGCGCGCACATTAGCTGCGGCTGGGGCCCCAAGGAGATTCACCTGGACGAGGCCGGTCGTGTGTGCGGTATCACCTTTAAGCGCTGCACGCGTGTCTTTGACGACGAGGGCCGTTTTGCGCCCGAGTATGACGAGAACGACTTGCGCCGTGTCGATGCCGACCGTGTCGTCATGTCGATTGGCCAGTCCATTGTGTGGGGCGACCTGCTGGCTGGCTCCAAGGTGGAGCTCGGCCGCAGCCAGGGTGCCCTTGCCGATCCGCAGACGTACCAGACCGCCGAGCCCGACATCTTTGTGGGCGGCGACGTCTACACCGGTCCCAGCTTTGCTATCGACGCCATCGCCGCCGGTCACGAGGCCGCCGTGTCCATCCATCGCTTTGTGCAGCCGGGCTCCACGCTCACCATCGGCCGCAACCAGCGCCGCTACACCGCGCTTGACCGCGACGATGTTGTGATTGAGAGCTATGACAACGCAAGCCGCGAGGTGGCACGTGTCGACCGCGAGCGCGAGAAGGCTGCGCCCTTTAGCGAGTACGTCGAGACCTTTACCGAGGAGCAGGTGCGCGCCGAGACCGCTCGCTGCTTGGGCTGCGGTGCCTCGATCGTCGACCCCAACAAGTGCATCGGCTGCGGCCTGTGCACCACCAAGTGCGCGTTTGACGCCATCCATCTGGATCGCGACCGCCCCGAGTGCTCCACGATGGTCAAATACGAGCAAAAGCTCCCCAGCCTCGGCAAGTACGCTTTGAAGCGTGCGATCAAAATCAAATTTGGGAAGAAATAAAAAACGCAACAAACAAGAGAACGGCGTAGAGAACGGTTGGACAGCGAGCGAGTCCCAGGCGTGGCGAGGTGCCTTGAAAGAGGAGGGCATAGGGCTTTTGCCCATGCCCGACGATTGAAAGGCAGATCGTCCGTCTGGGGCTCGCGCAGCGTCAAGTCGACCGCCGTTCGTTAGAACGGCGGAAGAAAAAGTGCATGAATTAGGAATCGTCTATCACATCATTCGCGATGTCGAGAATGTGGCGCGCGCCAATGGCGTGAGTCGCGTTTCGAGCGTGACGCTGCTCCTGGGCGAGGTCTCGGGCGTCGTTCCCGATCTGCTGCTTGATGCTTGGCGCTGGGCGGCAGATAAAAAGCCTATCACGCAGGGCGCGGAGCTTATTGTGGAGCCTGTCGAGGCCGTGACGCATTGCGAGGCGTGCGGCTGCGACTACGCGACGGTCGAGCACGGCAAGACCTGCCCCCATTGCGGTAGCGGCGAGACCTATCTGCTGCAGGGCCAGGAGGTCATGATCAAGCAGATCGAGACCCCCGACGAGGACCCGACAGACGCTGCCCCCGACGGCCTATCCGATGCCCCCGATGCCGTCGACGCCGCCAACCCCCTCCACATCGCCTAACTTAGTCGTTGGGGACGTTCTTAAACGACTAGTCATTAAAGAACGTCCCTAACGACTACTTTGCTAGAGCATATTTCTTACCATTAGTCAAGCACCATCTGTTTAAACGAAATAGCCTCAACGCGAGCACATTTGTGTCTGTTTAAAACCGGCAATAATGAACAGCGTGCTCAATTCGGTCATGTAAATAGATCAGCTATCAATCCTCAGCAGCAAATCAGCCAAAATACTGGAATGTAATCAGCTTGTAACAAAACAAGACGTTTAAACAAATAATGCTACCTTTTGCAGTTTTTCAAACAATTCTGCTGTATTTGCAGCTATACTCCATAACTGTCGTGTAGGAATTACGTAGACAAAAAGGAGGTTATGTGATGGTAAGTATTGTTCTTGCTAGCCATGGTGACTTGGCGGCTGGAATCAAGCAGACGGGCTCGATGGTCTTTGGCGATCAGCCGTCTGTTGCCGTGGTCTCGCTCGAGCCGAGCATGGGCCCCGACGACTTCCGTGCCAAGGTCGAGGAGGCAATCGCTTCCTTCGAGGACCAGGAGCAGGTGCTCTTCCTCGTTGATCTGTGGGGCGGCACGCCGTTCAACCAGATCAGCGGGCTCATCGAGGGCCACGATTCCTGGGCTATCGTCACCGGTGTCAACCTGCCTATGCTCATCGAGGCATATTCGCAGCGCTTTGACGCAAAGAACACTGCACATGCGATCGCAAAACATCTCGTGACTGAGGCTAAGGCCGGCGTGCGCGTCAAGCCCGAGTCTCTGGAGCCCGAGGAGAAGAAGCCGGCTGCGGCCGCCGCTGCTCCTGCGGGTGCCATTCCTCCGGGAACGGTGATCGGCGACGGGCACATCAAGATCGCCCACGTCCGTATCGACACGCGCCTGCTGCATGGTCAGGTGGCCACCACGTGGACCAAGCAGATCAACCCCAACCGCATCATCGTGGTCTCCGACGGCGTTGCTCACGACGAGCTCCGCAAGACCATGATCGAGCAGGCTGCCCCTCCGGGAGTCCACGCCAACGTCGTGCCTATCAAGAAGATGGCCGAGGTCGTCAAGGACACGCGCTTTGGCGACACCAAGGCGATGCTGCTGTTCGAGAACCCGCAGGATCTGCTCAGGGCCATCGAGGCCGGCGTCGACATCAAGGAAGCCAACATCGGTTCCATGGCCCACTCCAAGGGCAAGGTCGTCGTCACTAACGCTGTCGCTATGGGCGATGACGATGTCAAGACCATCGAGGCTCTCAAGGCCAAGGGCGTCAAGTTCGAGGTCCGCAAGGTTCCTTCGGATTCCTCCGAGGATCTCGACGCCATGTTGAAGAAAGCTAAGGCCGAACTGGCCGCTCAAGCATAGTAAAGGAGGGTCCGATACATGTCTGCAATCACTATTCTGCTTGTTGCGATTGTCGCGTTGCTTGCCGGTATGGAAGGCATTCTGGATGAGTTCCAGTTCCATCAGCCGCTCGTGGCATGCACGCTTATCGGTCTCGTAACCGGTCACCTTCAGGAGGGCATCCTCCTGGGCGGTTCGCTCCAGATGATGGCCCTTGGCTGGGCTAACGTCGGCGCCGCCGTCGCGCCTGACGCCGCTCTGGCCTCGGTCGCTTCTTCGATCATCATGGTGCTCGCCCTCAACGGTGGCGCCACCGATTCGGCCAAGGCCGTTACCGCCGCCATCGCCGTCGCCGTCCCGCTGTCGGTCGCTGGTCTGTTCCTGACCATGATCTGCCGTACCCTGGCTACCGCTATGGTTCACGCCATGGACGCCTGCGCCGAGAAGGGCGACTTCGCCGGCATCGAGCGTTGGCAGTACGCCGGCATCCTCATGCAGGGTGTTCGTATCGCCATCCCGGCAGTACTTCTGTGCATCATCCCGGCCGAGGCCGTTACCAACGCGCTTAACGCTATGCCCGATTGGCTGTCCGGCGGCATGGCTGTCGGCGGCGGCATGGTCGCTTCCGTCGGTTACGCCATGGTCATCAACATGATGGCCACCAAGGAGACCTGGCCGTTCTTCATCCTCGGCTTTGTCCTTGCTGCCATCCCTCAGCTCACGCTGATCGCCCTTGGCCTCATCGGCATCTCCCTTGCCCTCATCTACCTTGGCCTTAAGGATCTGGCCAAGCAGGGTGGCGGCATGGGCGGTGGCTCCGGTGACCCGCTCGGCGACATTCTGAACGATTACGAGTAGGAGGGGAGTGATACATATGGCAGAGAACAAGATTCAGCTCACCAAGGCTGACCGTAAGAAGGTTTGCTTCCGTCATCAGTTCCTTCAGGGCTCGTGGAACTACGAGCGTATGCAGAACGGCGGCTGGTGCTTCGCAATGATCCCTGCGATCAAGAAGCTCTACACCAGCAAGGATGACCAGATTGCCGCTCTTAAGCGCCACCTGGAGTTCTATAACACCCACCCCTATGTTTCCGCCCCCGTCATTGGCGTTACCCTCGCCCTCGAGGAGGAGCGCGCCAACGGTGCTCCGATTGACGACGTCGCCATTCAGGGCGTCAAGGTCGGTATGATGGGCCCGCTCGCCGGCGTCGGCGACCCCGCCTTCTGGTTCACCCTTCGCCCGATTCTGGGTGCACTGGGCGCTTCCCTGGCCCTGTCCGGCAGCATCGCCGGTCCGCTGCTGTTCTTCTTCGCGTGGAACATCATCCGTTACGCCTTCCTGTGGTACACGCAGGAGTTTGGCTACAAGGTCGGCTCCTCCATCGCCAAGGACCTCTCCGGCGGTCTGATGGGCAAGGTCACCGAGGGTGCTTCCATCCTGGGTATGTTCATCATCGGCGCCCTGGTCGAGCGCTGGGTGTCCATCTCCTTCACCCCGGTCGTCTCCAAGGTCACGCAGTCCGCTGGCGCCTATATCGACTGGGCCAACCTGCCCGCCGGTTCTGAGGGCATCAAGCAGGCATTGACGATGTACAGCTCTGTCGGTGCCAACGCACTCGACCCGGTGAAGGTCACCACGCTTCAGGCCAACCTCGATCAGCTCATCCCCGGCCTTGCCGCCGTGTGCCTGACCCTTCTGGTCTGCAAGCTCCTCAAGAAGAAGGTCAGCCCGATCGTCATCATCCTGGCTCTCTTCGCCGTCGGCATCATCGGTCGCGTCTGCGGCTTCATGTAAGCACGCTTCGGCTTAAGACCGAGAGTTGCTAGGCAAGGGCTTTTGAGCCATTGAAACGGACCGCACCCGGTGGGTACACTGGATGCGGTCCGATTGTTATTATTGGAGGGCGAGGCGCGTATGGCGCAATCTCAGAACAGCACGGTCGATCTGGCAACGCCGGCAACCTGCCTGATGGGGCTTACCAGTCACGGTAACGTGATGGTGGGCAATAAGGCGTTTGAGTACTATAACGAGCGCAATCCCGAGGATTATATCCAAATCCCGTGGGACGAGGTCGACTATATTGCCGCCGAGGTTTTGCGCGGCACCAAGAAGATTACGCGTTTTGCCATCTTTACCAAAGAGAATGGCCACTTTACGTTTTCGACGCGCAATGACAAGGAAACGCTTCGCGCGGTGCGTAAGTACATTGACGAGGACAAGCTCGTTCGTTCGCCCGACTTTATCGATGTGACGGCCAAGGGCGCCAAGAGCATCCCCTCCGTCATCAAGAACCTTTTCCACAAAGGCAACTAGCCATTAAAGAGCGCCCCCCTAAAGTGGGGCGCAGTCTCCCATGTGGCTCGATCGGGAAAGTGCATCCCAGTTCGAGCGTCGATTCCGGGGTGTAGTTTCCGGAACGGGGTCGTTTGGGAAACCGTGTCCCGTTTCGAGCCGAAATTCTGGGACACAGTTTCCCAGCGAGGTCCCATGGGGAAAGTCTGACCCAGAATTTGCCTGGATAGTGGGACGCACTTTCCGGAGGGCTGTTCCACCGCAACTTCGAAGAGTGGCTACACGCTGCATCACAACGTGTAAATCTGCTACACTAGTACAACATGCCTCCGTAGCTCAGGGGATAGAGCACCGCTCTCCTAAAGCGGGTGTCGACGGTTCGAATCCGCCCGGGGGCACCAGAAGATTATAACGGCGTCGCGAGAGCGGCGCCGTTTCTGGTTTGTGGGAGCTGCCGACGGATTAGGACCGTCGACACCCGCGTCACCAATTTCCCCGCGGGGGGAGTTTTCGAATCCGCCCGGGGGCACCAGAGATTTGCCGAGCCCGGTACCGCTACGGTGCCGGGCTCTTCTGGTCTAAGGGCAGGGTTCGAGCCGTCGACACCCGCGTCACCATTTTCCCCGCGGGGGGAGTTTTCGAATCCGCCCGGGGACACCAGAGATTGATCGAGCCCGGTACACCGTCACGGTACCGGGCTCTTCTGGTTCATGTCATGTCAAAAACGAAGCGCCCGCTTGCTGGGGAAGCAAGCGGGCGCCTGTGAGCGAATATGTTTGCGGCGAGAGCCGTGATGAGCGGTGGGGTGGCGACTAGTTGGTCGTACCGGAATCGTCGCCCGTGCCCGAGCCAGAGCCCGAACCCGAACCAGAAAGTGCGACCGTCAGCGTAATCGTGCTGTCGGTGGACTGCTTGCCGGTGGGGGAGACGCCCGTAACGGTGGCGTTTTCGTTGCCGCTCACGGGGTTGCCGTTCTGGTCGCAGAACGCGATGTTGTAGAACCCGGCGTTGTTGAGCGCGGTGACGGCGGCGGAGATGCTCTTGCCGTACAGGTTACCCGGAACGCTGGCCTTGCCGGACTTCTTGGCAATGACGACGGTAATCGTGGCGCCGGGCTTCTGCTTACCGCTGGGGTTCCAGCTGATCACGGTGCCCTCGGTAACCGAGTCGTTCTCCTGGTAGCTCACGTCGACGCCAAAGCCTGCCATATCGAGGGCGTTGCGCGCCTGGGCCTCGGTCATGTCGGTCAGGTCGGGGACGGACGTGGTATCCGGGCCGCTCGAGACCTTGTACGAGATGGTCGTGCCCTTCTCGACTTCCTTACCGGCGTCGGTGCCCTGCTCAAAGACCTGGCCCTCATCGGCCTCGTTGGCCTCCTCGGTGGCGTTGCCCTTTAGGCCAACGCTTGCCAGTGCCGCCTCTGCCTGGTCCTTGGTTAGACCGACAAGCTGGGGAACCTCAACCTTCTCGGAGGGCTTGGGGCCCTTGGAGATCACCAGGTTCACCTTGGTGCCCTTGGCCTTCTTGGTGTGGCCGTTGGGCGTCTGCTCGGCGACCTTGCCCTCGTCGACATCGTCGTTGTAGCTTTGGTCGATGGTGCCGACCTCGAGGCCGGCTTCCTTGATCAGCTCGACGGCAGTCTGCTGGTCCTTGCCCAGCACGTCGGGCACGGGGACCTGCTCGCCGCCAAAGAGTCCTGTGGCAAAGGCCACCACGATGCCGATGACGGCAACAGCTGCCACCACGGCGGCGATGATCTTGTTCTTGTTGGATTTGGGCTTTTCGACCTCGTAGGAGCCGGTGGAGCCCGAAACCGAGCTACGGGCGGTATTCTGGCCGCTCACGCCCGAGACGGGACGCACCATGGCGCGCGTCTGATCGGAAAGCTCGCGAGTCTTGGTGGCGCCCAGCTCACCGGGGGCACCGATGATGCGCGTGGGCTCCGAGATGTTGACGGCACGGCCCGACAGGTAGCTGTTGAGCACCTGACGCAGCTCGTCGGCGGTCTGGAAGCGGTTTGCCGGGTCCTTCTCCATGCACTTGAGGATGATGCGCTCAAGGTCGGCGTCGACACCGGAGTTGATCTGGCTTGGCGGAATAGGCAGCTCGTTGACCTGCTTGAGTGCGACCGAGATAGCGTCGTCACCGTCAAAGGGAACGCGGCCGGTGGCGCACTCGTACATCACGACGCCCAGCGAGTAGATATCCGAGGTGGGGCCGAGGTCCTGACCACGGGTCTGCTCGGGGCTGACGTAGTGGGCGGTTCCCAGCACGTTGTTGTCTTGCGTGAGGTGGCTGTTCTTGGCGCGCGCGATGCCAAAGTCCATCACCTTGATGTTGCCGTCGGGCAGCACCATGATGTTCTGCGGCTTGATGTCGCGGTGGATGATCTCGTGCTTGTGGGCGACCGAAAGCGCGGAGCTGATCTGCGAGCCGATCTGGGCGACCTTCTTGGGGTCGAGGGCGCCGTGGCTCTTGATGCCGCTCTTAAGGTCGGTGCCGCGCAGGTACTCCATGACGATGTAATATGTGTCGCCGTCCTTGCCCCAATCGTAGACGCCCACGATATAGGGGGAGGAGAGACCGGCTGCTGCCTGGGCCTCCTGCTTAAAGCGTGCGGCGAAGGTTGCGTCGCCAGCATACTGCGGCAGCATGATCTTGACGGCAACCGTGCGGTCGAGGACCTGGTCCTGTGCACGGTAGACGGTCGCCATGCCGCCTGTCCCCACCTTATCCTTGAGGAGGTATCTTCCCCCGAGGACCCTCTGTTCCATTCCTGCTCCTAACATAACTATTCGCTCAACGATGTGTGTAGTACCTACGATGTGGCCGCTGGGGCCGTGTGGCGCGTTGCCGCTAACTCTTCGGCCGCGGCGCGCCTCGGGTGTCCGATTCGATCATGGGCATCACGCTCCCTGTGCAGCAAGCGCCGCGGTCAGGACGATGCCGGCGATCTTGGCGGCCTTGACGTCATGCTTGTCGTAATCCTCCAAGGCCACCGAGATGGCGACTGTGGGTGAATCGTAAGGTGCAAAGCCAACGAACATCGAGTTGACGTTGGTGCCGCCAGTCTCGGCCGAGCCGGTCTTGCCGGCGACCTTGACGCCGGGGACCTGGGCATCGGTGCCGGTGCCGGACTGGACGACGGCAAGCATGGCCTGCTTGACCTGGTCGGCCGTGGCGGAGCTGACGGCCTGACCAAGCGAGCGGGACTGCGTGGTCTTGACCACGGTTCCGTCCGGGGCGAGTACCTGGGCTACAAAGTACGGGTCCATGACCACGCCGCTGTTAGCGATGGCGGCGGCAATCACGGCGTTTTGCATGACGGTGGTCTGCGGGCCGGGCGTGTGGTCCATGCCGACAGGCTGGCCGGCGCCGGCCCAGGCGGTCTCCCACTCGGTCATGAGCGACGGGTCGGCCATGATGGAGGCCGCGGAGGTCAGGTCCTGGCCGAGCTTTTGGCCGTAGCCGAAGGCGTTGGCAAACTGCACGAGCGTGTTTGCGCCAACTTCGTTTGCCACCTGGCCAAAGACGACGTTGGAGGACACGGCAAAGGCCTGCTGCAGGCTGATGGTACCGTAGCTCTCGTTGGCATAGTTGGTGACCGGTGCGTTGCCGATGTCCATGGAGCCGGGCGCCTGGTAGGTGCTGGTAAGGCTGGCGGTACCGGTCTCGAGTGCCGCGGAAAGCGTAACGACCTTAAACGTTGAGCCCGGCGTGTACAGCGCGTCCATGGCGCGATTGTACATGGAGCCGTCCTCGCCGCCGCCCGTCTGCAGCAGGGCATCGATGTTGGTGTTGTCGTAGGTGGGCGAGCTGGCACATGCGAGCACCGCGCCGGTACGCGGGTCGATGACCACTACAGCGCCCTTAAAGCCCTTGAGCGCCTGCTCGGCAGCCGTCTGGATGCGCGAGTCGATGGTGAGCTTGGCGGTGTTGCCCGGCTGGGTCTGGCCCGCGAGCGACGCGATGGCGTTGTTCCAGCTGGAGTAGTCCTTAGAACCGGTGAGCGTGTCGTTCATGACGCTCTCGATGGCGGTGGTGCCATACTGCTGGCTCACGTAGCCAACCACGTGCGCTGCCAGGTTACCGTTGGGGTAGGAGCGTACGTAGGTGCCGTCCTCCTGCTGCAGCGACTCGGCCAGCGTCACGCCGTCGGACGTGATGATGGAACCGCGCTGGATGTACTTGGAGCGGGCGATGGTGTGGTTGTTGGTCGGCATGTCCTGATAGTCCTTGGCCTTGATGACCTGGACATAGGTGAGGTTGCCGATAAGGATGGCGAATAGCGCCGTAAAGGCGAGCACCGCACGGGTTAGACGGTTGGCGAGCGCAACGCGGCCGAGCACACCGGATTCAGGCGTGTCGAGCAGGCGACGGCGCATGCGCGAGCCGACGGAATGGCTGCCGCTGCCGTAGGAAGACGAGGTGGCAAAGCGCGTGCCCGTCGGGGCGGCGGCAGATGCGACCTGATCATCGGTGATGGCGGCCATAGTGCCGGTGCCGGTAAGCTCGGCCTCGCGTCCGGTCGCTTCGTCACCGGCGCGCAGCAGGAGCGCGACGATGATAAAGCTTGCCAGCAGAGAGGAGCCGCCCTGGCTCATAAAGGGTAGGGTGACGCCGGTCAGCGGGATCAGGCGGGTAACGCCGCCCACGATTAAAAAGGCCTGGAAGCTGATGGCGGCCGTAAGGCCCGTGGCGCTAAAGGCGGCGAGGTCGGATTTAGCGCGGGCAGCCGTGGTGAGGCCACGCACGGCAAAGAGCATAAACAGGATGAGCACGGCGCCGCCGCCCAAAAGGCCCATCTCCTCGCCGATGGCCGAGAAGATAAAGTCGGACTCGACGACAGGGATGTTGTTGGCCATGCCGTTGCCGATACCAACACCGACCAGACCGCCATCGGCAAGCGAGAAGAGCGACTGGACGATCTGGTAGCCCTGGCCCTGGGCGTCCTTAAACGGATCGACCCAAACCTGGAAACGCACCTGAACGTGAGACAGGAACTTGTAGGCGCCCACGGCTCCAACGGCTAAGAGCGCAAGGCCGATAACGACATACGAAAAGCGCCCCGTGGCAACGTAGAGCATCAGCAAGAAGATGGTGTAGAACAGCACGGCCGAACCCAGGTCGCGTTCGAAGACGACGACGAGCAGGCACACACCCCACACGGCAAACAGCGGCAGCAGCAGTCGCAGGCGAGGGATCTTAAGACCTAAGATCTTGCGGTTGGAGATGGAGAGCAGCTCGCGGTTCTCGGCCAGGTACCCGGCCAGGAACAGCACGATAAAGACCTTGGCGAACTCGCCGGGCTGGATGGTAAAGCCCGCGATGCGAATCCACAGCTTGGAGCCCGAGATCGTGGTGCCGATAAAGATAGGCAGCATCAACAGAATGATGCCGATAATGCCAAAGGTGTACTTGTAGCGCATGACTACGTCGAGGTTCTTAACCAACGCGAGCGTTCCCACCATCAGGGCCACCGAGACAAACAGGATGATGAGCTGTGAGATGGCGAGAGCGGGGGCGAGACGCGTCACGAACGTGATGCCGATGCCCGAAAGCACAAAGACAATGGGCAGGATGGCGGGGTCGGCACCGGGCGCCAAGATGCGCACGGCAATGTGGGCCGCGGCAAAGGCGGCAAAGAGGCCGATCGGTACGGCGAGCGTCTCAAAGGAGATGGCAGCGCCCGCGGTGAGGACGTACATCGCATACAGCAGGATGACGGGGAACGCCGAGGCGATGAGCAAGAGCAGCTCGGTGTTGCGGCGACTCATAAGCGGCACTCCCTTTCTAGTTCTTTTCGGAGGCTTCGGCCTCGGCGGACTGTTCGGCGGTTTTCTCGGAATCTGATTCGGAGGTCGATCCCTGGTCGGTGTTGTCGCGAATCGTTTGCGCGTCGATCACCTGGCGGGTCTGCTCCTCGTCGATCTGGTGGCGGTACTTGGATATCGTGTCCTGCGCATCGTCGACACTTGTTTGCGGAATGCCCGCCTTGAGGCGGTTTTGCGTGTCTTCGGGCAGGTCGGACAGCTTGATACTGGTTTCGCTTTCGAGCCAGTGGAGCTTGAGTCCGAGCGGCTTGCCGGGCAGGCCGCGCCAGACGGCGACATTGCCCTGGTAGGTACCCAGGTAGTACGAGCCGGTGACACCCGTGTAGGCCCAGATGGCAGCCGCCAGCACCAAGACGAGGGCCAGGATGGCGGCGATAGTAACGTTGCGGCGACGCACGCGTTGCGCCTCGCGCATGACGCCATCGTCAACCAGGTCAACGACTACTACGGTCACGTTGTCGTGGCCGCCGGCGGCAAGCGCCGCGTCCACTAGGTTGTCGACGCAGATTTGCGCGGTTGAGGACTGCGTGGCGATGTTCTCGATATCGCTATCGGGAATCATGCTCGAAAGGCCGTCGGAGCACAGGATCAGGCGGTCGCCTTCCTCGATATGCAGAGTGAAGTGGTCGGCATACATGGCGGGGTCCGAGCCCAGTGCGCGGGTGATGACCGAACGGTTGGGGTGGACGCGAGCCTCGTCTGCCGTGATCTCGCCGGCGTCCACGAGCTCCTCCACGTAGGAGTGGTCGCGGGTCACGCGGATGAGCGTGCCCTCGTGGAGCAGGTAGGCGCGCGAGTCGCCCACGTGGGCGATGGCGAGCGTATCGTTTTCGATATAGGCGCAAGTGGCTGTGCAGCCCATGCCGGGCTTGCCCAGGCCATTCAAGGCGGCCTCGATTACGGCGGCGTTAGCGGCCTCGACGGCTGCCGCCAGGCGTGCGGCGTCGGCGGACTGCGGGGCCGTCTTGGCAATAGTCTCAACGGCGATGGAAGAGGCTACCTCGCCGGCAGCGTGACCACCCATGCCGTCGCATACGCAAAAGAGCGGCGACTGCACCAGGTAGGAATCCTCATTGTGCGGGCGTACGCAGCCAACGTCGGAGCGGGCGCCCCACATGAGTTGCGTGGTGGTGCCGGCATCATAGGTCGAGTCGGTCTCGATGCGCTCCTCGGTCAGGGGCTCAAAGCTCATGGTCGAGCCGGGGTCTTTGAGCTTGGCCTCAACGGCGGCAACGTCGATCTCGGCTGTGTCACCGGGAGAGACGGTGTCGGTCTCGGCGTTTGATTCGGAATCGCCGGTGTCCGGGGAGCCGGGCTCCTCGGACACGCGGGCGGTCGACTCGTCGTCTTGTGGGCTGACGTCTATAGGATCGGGCGCCGGCGTAGACGCGGGCGCAACCTCGGATGCCGGGGCTATGGGAAACGCCGGCGCGGCGGGCTCGGGTGCCGCAAACACCGCAGCGCTCTCGTTGATTGCCGCGGCGACGGGCTCTGCAAAGTGAGCCGGCGCCGGGGTTGCTTCGGGCGCTGTGGGCTGTTCCGCAGCATGTGCGCCGATGGGCGCCGCTACGGCATCCTCTTCGTCCTCGTTATCGGCGAGATCCGAAATATCATGCGTTACATGCGAAAGAGGCAGGGAGAACACGGTGTCCTCGGGCTCCACGGGTGCGGAGCCCGCCGGAGCGGCGTGGGCCGGCGCAGCTGTGGCGGCAGCCGGTGCCTCGGTCATAGTCGCGGACTTGTTCTCCTCGTCGATCATCGACGGTTCACCTTCATGACCACATCGCCGATCTGGACTTCGTCGCCCTCGCGCAGCGTTGCGGGCTCCACAAGCTGGCGGCCGTTGACGAGCGTGCCGTTAAGCGAGTTGAGGTCCTCGATGATGAGCGCCGGGCCCTGCAGCGAAAAGCGCGCATGCGAGGCCGAGACGAACGGTTCGTTGATGCAGATGTCCGAAGATGGCGAGCGACCGACGATGACGGGGCCGAGCATGTCTACGTGGATGCCGCGGATACCGCGCGGGCCCTTGTCCACATCGATCGTCCAGATAGCCGAGTCGCGGCGCTGCCCGCGCACAAGTCCCACGCCGGTCTTCATGACGGCGAACAGGAAGATGTAGAGCAGGGCGACCAGGACGATGCGGCCTGCAAAAAGGACGATATCGATGTTCATAAGCGACTATCCCCTAAATTCAAAGGTGCTCAGGCCAAACGTCAGCAGATCGCCGTTGCGCAGCGGGCAGCGCGTAATGCGGCGGTTGTTGACGAGCGTGCCGTTGGTGGAATTGAGGTCCTCGATCGACCAATCCGAGCCCGTAAAGGTGAGCTGGGCGTGGCGGCGCGACACGTTGGGGTCGCGCAGGGCAATATCGGAAACCGAGCGCTCGCGACCGATAGTCACCTGTGCGGAGGTGATGCTATGGCTCTCGCCGCTCACGACGTCGACGAGCTGGGCGAGCGGGCGCTGCGGGGCGCGAGTGCTCGCCATGTTGGAGGCGATGCCGGCTGCGGCGCCTAGGCCCACGGCGGCACCGGTCGCGGCGGCTCCGCCCATGCCGGCAAGCGCGTCGCGCGAGACGGTCTGCGGCACCGGGATGGGTGCTGCGGCGGGGTCGGGGACGCTAGGCGCGAAGGGGTCTGCCACGGCAAGCGGGTCGGGAGCGGCGGCGCGAGGCGTCGGCTGCTGCTGGGGCATGGCGGCGGGGCGCTGCTGCTGCGGGGCAGCAAACTGCTGCTGGCCGGCGCGCGGGGCGCTGGCGGCACGGCTTGCCGCGGAGTTGTTTTGGCCCAGACCGTTTTGATAGGCGCGCTCTTCTTCGTACAGGCGGCCGAGCGTGGGGGCATCGACGTTCTCGGCAAAGACCGAGAACTTGCCGGCGCGCAGCTGCGGATCGATCATAAAGCGCACGAGGGGCTCGCCGACAAAGACATAGCGGCGCTTTTCGGCCTGCGCCTTCACAAACTCGCGGACCTCGCGCGAAAGCTCGGGGTAGAACGGGGCGAGCATGGGATCGTCGTCGGCGGCGATCAGGATGGTATAGAGTGCCGGCGCCGTGTTGACGCCGTTGATCACCAGAGTCTGATCCTCCATGTCGCGAGCGGCCTGCTTGGCAAGCTTCTTAAAGGAGAACGGGGCACGGGTGGCACCGAAGATGCCGGCCACGTGGTCCTCGAAGATGTTCAGGAAGTTCACGAAAGATCACTCTCCGTATAGGTTCTTTGGTATCCGAGCAAATATAGGCATATCCCAACGATTATAGAGGATAGGGTTCCCGCAACCGCCGCCTTGGCGACGACCGCGGCTGCAAGGCTGGCAATTTCCATATGGTGTGCAAGACAGGACGCCGCTGCGCAGCCGATGCCGGCGACAGCGATGGCGGCGATTACGGCAAGGTTTGAGCCCTGATCGGCACGCTTGGCATGGGCGTTGAGCAGCGCAGATGACGCCGCGGCAGTTGTCGCGACCAGCGCAAAGGCAGCCCAAAGGAGCGGGTCTTCCAGCGCTGCGGCAACGTTGCCGAGCCCCAGCACGCCTCCGGCTGAAAGCGCGACCGTGGCCAGACGGGCAAAAAGCGCGCCCATGCCCGTTGCCGCGGCGGCGCTTGCCGGGCCGAGCCAAAATGACGCGACGCCGGCGGCGACCCCAGCTGCCAGGAAGGTATTGCCGGTCAGACAGCCAAGCGCGAGTGCACAGGTGAGTGCGGCGCTCGCGGCAGCCTCGGTGCGACCCCAGGCGATCCACCAACCGGACATGGCGGCGGCAAAGATCACCGCGACGGGCAACATCGACAGGACGCCCTGTGCCTGCATGGTGGCGTTTGCCATGAGCACCAAAAAGCCCACAGCCGAGATGGCCGAGCCAATCTGGGGGGCCAGGCCGGCCGCCGCTCCGATCGCGATAGCCGCAATGACCAGGCCGGGAAGCGCCGCGACGCCGGCCGTCTGCATCAGCAAAAAGCTAAAGGCGCCGCACGTTAGCGCCGAGATGGCGTGCATGGCGTAGTCGCGCGCATGGCTCCAGCGCGTGCCTGCCCAGCCGAGTGCGGGGTCGACTTCGATGGTGTCGTCCTCGTAGTGCGACGGCTCGATATCGTCGAGCTCCTGCTCGTCATCCGAAAGTTCGCCAACCATTTGCTCCAGGCTGCGACGGCCTTCGCGCACGCTGCCCAGACCGGCAAGGAGCTGGTCGCAAAATGCCTCGATGCTGTTGGGGCGGTCCTGCGGCATGGGGGAGAGCGCGCTCATGAGCGCGGTCTCGGCTCCCGGGGGAAAGTGTGGTATCAGCTCGCTGGGATAGGTGGCGCCGCCGATGATGCGGCCGAGCGAGTCGGCGGGCGTGGCCGCCATAAAAGGAGCGCTGCCGCACAGGCCCTCGTAGATCACACAGGCGAGGGCAAAGACATCGGCGCGCTCGTCGACCGTGCCGGTCTCGATATCGAGCTGCTCGGGCGGCATGTAGCCGATGGTGCCGCCGCGTGAGCCGCCAAAGCCACCGGCGGACGACAGCCGCGCCATGCCAAAGTCGGTGAGCTTTACATTGCCCGAGTGGTCGATGAGCACGTTGGCGGGCTTAATGTCCAGGTGGAGTACGCCATTACTGTGGGCGAAGGTGAGCGCCTGGCCCAGGGCATCGGCAATGGCCGCGGCCTCGTCAAAGGTAAGTGAGTGGCCGTCCACGCGGTGCAAAAACTCGGCCAGCGACATGCCATCGACATACTCCATGACTAGGTAGGCATAGGCTGTGTCGTGCGTAAAGTCGATGACCTGCACGATATTGGGATGTTGAAGCATGGCGGCGGTGTGCGCCTCGCGCAGGACATCCATGATGTCGCTGGCGGGCATGCCGGCACCGTTGATAAGGGGGATACGCTTAATGGCGACGCGGCGGCGCAGGTGCGTGTCGCGGCAGATCTCGATGGAGCCAAAACCGCCGGTCGCAAGTGTCTCGAGCGGCTGGTACCGCTTGAGCAGCTCGCGAGAGCTGGTGCCCTCCAAAGGAACGTCCGGCGAGAACCGGGCGGTATGTTGCGAGAAAAGCGGCATGGCCAACCCTCGTGCGTTTAAAGTTCGTTTGCGAGCGGCGGGCGCCGAGCCGAGCCGTTCGCGGTGGCATAGATGCTGCTAGTGTAGCACGCTCGGGTGCATGGGGAGGATAGCGGGATGCGAGGTTGCCTGTCTGGCTTGGCTCTGTTTTGGCTCGCTCGGAAAGCGCACCCCACTTTGCGACCAAATTAAGGGATGCACTTTCCGAATGGGGTGGTCTGCGGAAACTGCGTCCCAGAATATTGGCGTAGAGCGGGATGCGCTTTCCGGATGGGCGCTCAAAAGGAAACCGCATCCCACTTTGGAGCGCCAAAACGGGATGCGGTTTCCGCTGTCAATCTAAGTTACGCCTAAGCAGGCGGCCGGAGTTTGGACCCCGGCTCGGGTTAGCGCTTCTTCTTGTTCTTCTTCTGCTTGCGCTGCTTGCCCTTGGTCTCCTGGGGCTTGTCGCCCTGTTTTGCTTCGGCAGCGGCCTTTTCTGCCTTCATCTTCTTGCGTTTGGTCTCGATGCGGAGTTTTTTGTTGATGCGCGCCTTAAGGAAGGGACCGAACTGCTCGGCATCGCCGCGGACAAAGGTGTCCTTAGGGATCGTCACGCCCTGGTCGGCGAACATGGCCACAAAGATGCGCTCGCCGTCGAGCACGTGGTCGAGCTTTTCAAACGGGAAGAACTGCGACTTGCCGCTCGTGCCCCAAACCATCAGGCCGTCCTCGTTGGCGGCGACGCGGCGATAGCGGCCACCCATGGACTCGTCGGCCTCAACGGCGTCGATAAAGTCGCGGGCGAGGGTGTGGTGCAGGTTTTTGCTCCACCAGGCCAAAAAGGCGCCGAATACGATCAAGACGACGCCAAACTTGATCCAGTTGCCGCCGGCCACCAGCATGCCGATGCCGATGAGCGCGGCAATTGCCGCGGCGACATACAGCGAGCCGCGACGCCTGGGCGAGGCGACCAGGCGGGCGAAGTCGGTGACGAGGTCGTTTTCGTATTGGTACTCGTTGAGGTACAGGATGCCGTCGTCGGCTGCGGCCTGCTCCTCGAGCGCGACCTCGACCTGGTCGGCTGCTTCGGAGGGAACGAGGTTGCTCTCTGCGTCTGCCATGCTCTTTGGACTCCTATCGCGGCGGGCTCGCCGTACGGGTTATTATGGAATGCAGTATGCCGTGCGACCGCATGGCCGCCGCGGCAACAAGACTCAGTATACCCGGGGGAGCACCCATGGAATCGTTGTACCGAAAGTATCGCCCGCTCACCTTTGACTCCGTGGTGGGCCAGCAGCATATCGTCTCGACGCTCGAGCACGCCATCACCGAGGGGCGCCTGTCCCACGCCTACCTGTTCTGCGGACCGCGCGGCACGGGCAAGACCACCATGGCGCGCATTCTGGCCAAGGCGCTGCTGTGCCGCAATGCCGAGGCGGCGCGCGCCGAGGGTGCAAGCGGCTGCATGCCCGACGGTACTTGCGAGGAGTGCGAGCTCATTGCCGAGGGTAACCACCCCGATGTCTACGAGCTCGATGCCGCCTCCCGCACGGGCGTGGACAATGTGCGCGAGGAAATCATCAACTCCGTCAACTTTGCCCCGGTGCGCGGCAAGTACAAGATCTATATCATCGACGAGGTCCACATGCTCACGACGGCGGCGTTCAACGCGCTGCTCAAGACGCTCGAGGAGCCGCCGGCACACGTGATCTTTGTGCTGTGCAC
This sequence comes from Collinsella sp. CLA-ER-H5, assembly GCF_040092375.1. Classification (NCBI taxonomy): domain Bacteria; kingdom Bacillati; phylum Actinomycetota; class Coriobacteriia; order Coriobacteriales; family Coriobacteriaceae; genus Collinsella; species Collinsella sp. CLA-ER-H5. The sequence continues at coordinate 11,882 of NZ_JBBNLR010000016.1, read as the reverse complement.
CACCGACCCGCAAAAGATTCTGGAGACCATCCTCTCGCGCTGCCAGCGTTTCGATTTCCATCGCATCGGCAACGAGGATATCGAGCGTCGCCTGGCATACGTGTGCGAGCAGGAGGGCTTCGATTACGACGATGAGGCGCTGGCTATCGTGGCGCGCCATGCCAAGGGCGGTATGCGCGACGCGTTGTCCACGCTGGAGCAGCTGAGCGTCTTTGGCAACGGTTCTGTGCATGCGGACGACGCCCGCTCGCTTTTAGGCGAGGTTTCGGACCAGATTCTGGGCGAGTTTTCCCGCGCCATTGCCGATCGCGATGTTGCCGAGCTCTATGGACTGATCCGTGCGCAGGTCGAGGAAGGAAACGACCTGCTGGAGCTGACGCGCGACCTGGTGGCGCATGTGCGTGACGTGTACGTTGCCTGCGTTGCCGGTGCCCGTGCCGAGCTGTTTGAGGGCGGCTCCGAGCAGGCCGAGGCGCTTGCTGCCGAGGCCGCTGCCTTTGGCGAGCATCCTGCCGACCGCCTGGCCCGTGTGCTGACGGTGCTCGACGATGCCGCACTGGAGATGAGGGGCGCGAGCGACGTGCGCCTGGTGCTCGAGATCGCCTGCACGCGCCTGGCACGTCCCGAGGCCGATTTAACGATTGAGGCATTGGCCGAGCGCGTGGCCCGCTTGGAGGCCATGGTTGCCAACGGCGCCGTGCCGGCGAGCGTGGCTGCTGCTCAGGCCGCCGCGCCTGCAGCATCCGTACCCGCTGCTGCCCAACAGCCGACGCTAATTTCGGGCGCTCGTGCTGCCGCTCCGGCGGCATCCGCTGCCCCCGCTGCTACGTCCGCGCGCCAGGGCGGTATGCCTTGGGACCGTGGTGCTGCTGTTCCGGCTGCCCAGCCTGCGTCCCGTTCTGCGTCCGTGTCAGCTTCCAAGCCTGCAGCGCCTGCACCTCAGCCTGCGCCGACTCCGACGCCTCAGCCCGTTGCGGCTCCCGCGCCTGCCACCGCTCCGGCACCTAAGCCCCAGTCCAACAATGCCGCCCAGGTTGCCGCCGCCGGTACTGCCGAGACGCCCGCGGTCGAGGATGCCGGAGAGCTGCAGCGCAAATGGGCCGAGGTTGTCGAGCGTGTCAAGGCGCGTCAGGCTTCCTACGCGGGGCTTTTGCTCAATGCCCGCGCCACGGCTGACGACGGCTCCAGGCTCACGGTCTCGTTCCCCGCGGGCTCGACCTTTGCCATCAAGATGCTTGGACGCGCCGACACGCAGTCGGTGGTCCTGCCGACAGTCAGTGCGGTCTTCGGTCGTCGTACCGTCGACTATGTCCTGGATGGGGGTGGCACGCCGGCTCCTCAACATGAGGAGCATTCTCCATCTGCACGGGCTGCGGTATCTGCGGACCCGCAACCCGTGTCCTCGGCGGCCCCTGCATCCTCGAGCGCCAGCGCGACGCAGCCAAAAGCAGCACCGATAGCGGCGCCGACCCCGTCGGCGCCTAAGCCCGTCATGGCCAAACCGGCTGCTCCGACACCCGCGCCCAAGCCTGCCTCGCCCGCGCCCAAGTCGTCTGACCTGGGCAAAGCCCCCTGGCTGCGCTCCGACAACCCCGCCGGCGCTCCTGCCACGGGCAAGCTCCCGACCGAGCCCGCGCCCCGAGCGCCCGAGCGCGCGTCCGCTCCCAAGGCTCAGCCCGCCGCGCCGTCTGCGCCATGGGAATCCGAGCAGGTTCCCTACGACGATGCCATGGTTGGCGGTTTTGTTGCCGATGCTGGTGGGGACGATCTGCCTCCGTTCGACGTGCCGGGTGCGGCGTCCGCGCCCAAGTCCGCTGCAACTGCCCCCAAAGAGGAGGACGCTCCTGCAGCTCCCTGGGAGTCCAACTCCGGTGCGGGCGGCCCCTTCGGCCATCAGGGTGCAGCCCCGAGCATCCCGCAGACCGAGGACGAGGCCAAAGCCCTCATCCGCAGCGTCTTCGGCCAGTCCACCATCTTCAAGCCGGTGGAGTAGCTGCGCAGGCGGGTATACTGCTCAAGAAGAGGGCTCAATGTCCGGGCGCATTTGAATTTCGGACATGTGTAGCGTGGTGCCGCGTGTCTCGCATTCGAACAGGCAGATGCGTGACGGTCGGCCTAGGGTGCTGAGGTCGACACGATACGTCGCGCGGCTGTCCGTGTACTCGACTTGCTCGGCGTCGAGGGTTGCTCCGATTGTCAAGAAAGCGCCTGGTTCGGCACCGACAATCTTGGAGTCCTTTATCTTGACCTTGAACTCTTGGTAGAGGGACGGGCTATTGTAGTAAATGGTTCGGGTTCCATCGGTGCACTCATCGGTCGCTTCCCATTTGACGGTGGGCTGGTCCGAGCTGGTTATCAGCAGTTCTGCTCCAAAGGCTATAGCATGGGTGATGACAACCAGCAATGCCCAGCCGACAAAGAGATAGAGAACCACATATGCAACGGGGTGTTTTGAGCGGATGTTTTGGAGCGCGTCGGGGGCATTCATGGGGCACCTCCAAATTGCTATCTATGACAATCAAATTATACCCTGCCGCCATGTGCTCCGCCTCGAGCAGCGGTTCGGCATTTAGCTATTTAGTGGCACACATGAAATGCCGGATTCGGCTCTACTAGATTGAGTATGCGATATTATGCAACCTTGCATAATTCGACCTTGCATAATCTTTGCGCGTGGTTTGTATTGGAGGACATGTATATCGACTGAGGTAGCGTGTCCGCCCCGCTCGCTGGCCTCGCGCCGTGGTACGATTTTTGAGTTTGAAAGTCCCGCCGTGCTCCGGCTGCCCTTGCAGCTCGGCGTGCGGCCGCACGTAAAGGAGCCATCATGGCCGGTATGAACATGCAGCAGATGATGAAGCAGGCTCGCAAGATGCAGGAGCAGCTTGCCGCCGCGCAGGAGAACCTCAAGTCCCAGACCGTCGACGCCTCTGCCGGCGGCGGTATGGTCAAGGTGACCGTTAACGGCGAGATGGAGCTCGTCAACCTCACCATCGATCCCGATGCCCTCGATCCCGAGGACGTCGATATGCTGCAGGACATGATCATGGCTGCCGTCAACGAGGCCGTCCGCGGCGTCAACGAGCTCGCCAACAAGCAGATGGGCGCCATCACCGGCGGCCTCAACATCCCGGGCATGCCGTTCTAAGACACGCATATATATGAGTGCGAATCACAGTCTGCAAAAACTGCTCGATGAGCTGGGCCGTCTGCCGGGCATTGGCCCCAAGTCGGCCCAGCGCATCGCCTATTACCTGCTCGAGGCCGATGCCGAGGAGGCCCGCCGCCTGGCCGAGGCCATCCTGGAGGTTAAGCAGGAGGTTCACTTTTGCAGCCGCTGCTTTAACTACGCCACGGCCGACGAGTGCTCCATCTGCCAGGATTCGATGCGCGACACCACTCGCATTTGCGTGGTGGGCGAGCCGCGCGACGTCCAGGCGATCGAGCGCACGGGCAGCTACCACGGTCTCTACCACGTATTGGGCGGCGTGATCAGCCCCATGGACAAGATTGGCCCCGAGCAGCTGCACATTCGCGAGCTGCTGGCACGCTTGGGTCACGAGGACATCCACGAGGTCATCATCGCCACCAACCCCAATATTGAGGGCGAGACCACGGCGAGCTACCTGGCCCGCACTATCAAGCCGCTGGGCGTCGAGGTGTCGCGTCTGGCGAGCGGTCTGCCCGTGGGCGGCGACCTGGAGTATGCCGACGAGCTTACGCTCGGGCGCGCCATCGAGGCCCGTCGCACGATTTAGGTGGCGAGCCTGCTCCTGCCGTATGTTTTCCTCGCGACGCACGGGGTGGTCATAATTTCCCCGTGCGACTGTAAGTTTGTTGTACAACAAAGATGCTTTGTATCCGCTTATCGCATGGATGCTTCCACTCGCATCCTTAATTTGCCCATTCGTTGCGCAACCTTTTGGGTTCGCTGATACACTCAAATATAGATTCGAATGAATGCGCCGCTCCCGAGCGGCGTGTTTTTGTTGGAGGAGAACGCATGCGGCCCGGTGGCACTCAGACAAAGCGCGGCGCCGCGATGCGCATGCGACGCCGACTGGGCTTGGCGCCGCGGGCGTACGCACTGCTGTCTTGCTCGCTGGTACTGGTCATAGCTGGCGTTTCTGTCTATGGCATGACCGTGCCGTCCATGATGCAGGCGCATGCCGCACGCGAACCGCGCGTGGGGCATGAAGTCAAAAGTGATCTGGGCACCACGACTGGATATGCTTGGGCAAGTGTGGTCGCGCATATTGTGTTTGGCACTGACGACGCGGACGGCGCCGAGGCCCCGGACAACGAAGTCACGCTTGCCAATGGCAAAACCATCGTGCTCACCAACACCAAGATCATCGATCGATTGTCCAACAATAGCGTGGCGGCAACGGTGAATAAGGTCGAGCAGCAAAAGGAGCAGGACGCCCAGCAGTCCGGAAAGCCCGGTAGCTCGGATACTTCTGGCTCCGGCTCGGATTCATCGAGTTCGGGCGGCGGCTCTGGGTCGGGTTCCTCTACCGGAGGGCCTGGAAACGGCGGCTCGACGGGCGGCAACACTGACAACGATGCAAACTCCGGCGGCCTTTCCGCTGCTGAGGAAGAGAGCATTCACAGTTGGCTTGTGGCCAAGTACAACATGCTCGACGGCTATGTTTCTCGTGCCAATGACGTGGTCTCGACCTATAACTCTACGGGAGATCCCAGGCCGTGCGACAGCCTGGTCGGGGAGATGTTTGTCATTCGAGCCGAGTTCGGTCGTCAGACATTCTCGCCCCGGTCAAGGTGGTATCAGCAGTATGCCAATCTGTGGGGCTGTTACACCAACCTATGTCAATGGGTCGGCCATTACGGCGATGATGACGTCGCGCTCGGTAACTTCAACAATAACGTGGCGGCGCTTGCCCTATGATGACCGATCTTGCATCCACCACACCACAATCGCTCGGTCGCGATCCCATGGTCGGCCTGCGCCTGGCGCGTGTCGACGGGTTTGAGCCGGCCATTGCGCTCGGTCAGGACGAACTGCCTGCCTATCTGCGTCGTTTTACGATACTGTTTGCCGACGATGCCACCATGCGCCGTGGCGGTATCGGCCGCGTGACGCGTGCTGTCAACGCCCAAGGCGAGGACGTAGCACTCAAACAGCTCATCTTGCCGACGCGCGATGAGTTTGACGACGATGCCGCCCATGAGTCGCTGGTCGCCAAGTTCAAAGCGGCATTTCGCGAGGAATATGAATGCCATCGCGCCCTTTCGGGCCTTAAGGGCTTTCCCCGCCTCTATGGCTGGGGCGAGGTTGATGGTGTGCCTGCAATTGTCATGGAATGGGTCGAGGGCGAGACGCTCGCCCGCTTGCGTTCGCGACTCGCCGTGGACGATGCCGGACGCCTGTCGCCGCTTGTGGCGGCGCGTCTGGGTCGCGACCTGTTCGATCTGCTCTGCCGTATGAGCCTGGTGGGTGAGGGCTTTGTCCATCGCGATATCTCGCCCGCTAATATTATGGTGCGCACGGCGCGTCTACCGCTTGACCGGCAGCTTGCCGAGGGCACCTTTGACCTGTGCCTGATCGACTTTGGCTCGTCGCTGGCGCTTGAGCCTGCGTCGGCCGTGGCCGGTACCGGCGGCAAGGCATCCTTTACCGAGCGCTATGCCACGCTGCGTCGCGCGACGGTTGCCTATGCCCCGCCCGAGATGCTCACCGACGATATTCCCGATCTGCGCGCTTTGCGTATGTCGCCGGCGATCGACGTCTATGCCGCGGCAAGCACGGTTTACGAGCTCATTGCCGGCGTCGCGCCATACGAAGCCGCGCCGAGCACTTCGGGCACCTCGGGTTCGCGCAAAAAGACGCGCGACATCGCGAGCCCCTACCGTCTCAAGATGGACACGCGGCCCGACTATCCCATTGGTGCCCATGCGCCCGGTTGTGATTTGACTCAGCTGCTTCGTCGTGAGCCCGATGTGGCGCTCGCCGCGGCCGAGCAGGCCCAGCAGCTAGGGCTTGAGCCGGATTCCGAAGAGCTACGCGATGCGCTGGCGTTTGTCGATGCCCAGCTGTTCGACGTGGTGATGGCCTGTCTGTCCAGCCATCAAAAAGATCGTCCCGAGCCGGCGGCGGTCGAGGCGGCGCTCTCAGCGTTTTGTGACCACTATGCGCAAAATGTCGGCCGTTCGCTCCGCGGCGAGCCGCTCACGCCGTGCCCCATGGATGCGTCTGGCCGCGCGGTTCGTCGCGCGCTGATGGTCGGCGCGACGGTCGTCTGTGGCGTGGTTTGGGCTGTGATCGTGGTTTCGGCCGCGCTGCTGGCGTCGGGCGCTCGCGTGACGGCGACTTTGGGATCGCTCGTGTGGTCTGGGTCGCTACCGGGTATTATTGCCGCACTGGCGTTGGCGCTGCCAGGCATAGCCGGCGTTGCCGCGGGGGCGCTTGCGCGCGATCGGCGCTCGGGCTTCCTGCAGGGTGTGCTTGCGCTTTCTGCCTGCGAGGTTCCGGTGCTGGTTGTGGCTGCATGTAGCGTATTTTCCCAACGCGCCGTGATGGGCGGCCTTGTTGCCGCTCTGGTTGCAACCTATACGCTTACGTGGTTTTTGCTTGCGATGGGCTTTGCCTTTGAACTTCCCGTTTCGGCACCACGACGCACAAAAGCCCAGATGGCGACTCCGCTTGCCGGTGGAGCCGCAGCTGCCCGTACTTTTGGCGGACCTGTCGAAGTATCGTCCGATTCTATTTCTACGACTAAGGAGGCCTAGGTCATGACATCTCAAGTTGAGCTCACCCCATGCGGGGCCATGTTTGACATCTTTAAGCGCGCGGCGCATCTGAGCCATATCGAGCTGTGCGGCTTGGTGCTTTCGTCCCGTCCGCTCGCCGACGGCCGCAGCCCACAGAGCCGAGCCGCCGATCGCTCTTGGGTTTCCCGCTTTATCGTTCGCGCGCCGGTCGGCACGCTTCAGCATCGCTACTTTGCCGAATACGGTACCTCGGCTGCGCGTATTATGTCGCAACTGGCCCTGCGCCAGCGCAATCCCATGGACTCCACGGCTGTGATCAATATGGTGTGCGGTCCTGCAGGTGAACCGATGGTACGCGCGCTCGAAGAGTGCCACCAGGACACGAATCTCTATCGCAACGCGCTCGATCGCCTGTCCCAGGCGGCGGAACTCATGCCCGCCGAGCGCGCCGAGGCCGTGCTGGTGCTGTTTGTCGCCGTCGGCTGTTCGGCGGATGTGCGGTCCTCGGTGAACTATGCCATCGACTACGCGCACGCGACCTGTGGCGGAGGCACATCCACGCCGCGTTCGCTTGGCATGTCGATGACCGCGGGCGAACGCGAACCCGCCCCGGCGCACCCCTTGGGCTTGCTGCGCGTACAAAACAGTTTTGTCGTGAGCGCCCCGCGCTGGATTCAGCCGAGTGAGCAGGGTGTTGAGATTGGCGCGCTGGCCACTGGCGAGGGCGATATTACCGACGTCGGCGACGATGTCTCGGCCCGCCATGCCCATATCTGGTGCGATGCTCAAAATATCTGGCACGTCGAGGACTTGTCGTCCACCAACGGAACCGTGGTGGTAAACGGGGCCACGCGCGTCTGCATTCAGGTCGAACCCGGCCGTTCCGCCCAACTCAATCCCGGCGACGAGCTCAAGCTCGGCGAATCCACTACCTACGCCATTCTCTTCGGTGCCCTCTAGCCGGCAGATAGGGACGTTCCTTTTCTGCCGGCACTTGGGGACACTCCTTGGCGCACCAGAGCCGGTCGCCCAGGGATGGAGGGGCCATTTTGGCCCTTGGCAGTCACCCAAGGTAAACCTTTACCGCCCGCCTATATTTGCCGAAATTACACTTGACGGCGGGGTACAATAAACCCGCATGCGGATTTCCGTTGCGGGCGCTTCCCATCGCCGGGGCGTGCCCGGGAGCATCCGGCATGCGGCCTTTGCGGCGCTCGGTCATGTGCAAGACGGGTAGCTGGGCTTGTGGAGCGCGTGCAGCCCTCCTCGCCTCGGCATGCCTTCTCTCCACGCCATGTACCTGCTGCTGAGCCTGCCTGCCAGATGATTGGAAGCAACAGCGAAAATCCCATCACGCCAACATCCCGGCGATCGCCGGGGCCTGTATACCTATATGAGAGGAGAGGGGTATATGGCGCGTAAGTTTAAGTCTATGGACGGCAACGAGGCGGCCGCATATGTTTCGTATGCGTACACCGAGGTAGCGGGAATCTATCCCATTACGCCGTCCAGCCCGATGGCCGACCATGTCGACCAGTGGGCGGCCCAGGGTCGCAAGAATATCTTCGGCACCCCGGTCAAGGTCGTCGAGATGGAGTCCGAGGCAGGTGCAGCCGGTACCGTTCACGGTTCGCTGGGCGCCGGTGCTCTGACCACCACCTACACGGCTTCTCAGGGTCTGCTCCTGATGATCCCGAACATGTACAAGATCGCGGGCGAGCAGCTCCCGGGCGTCTTCCACGTCTCCGCGCGTTGCGTCGCTTCCCACGCCCTGAACATCTTTGGCGATCACTCCGACGTCATGGCCTGCCGCCAGACCGGTTTCGCCATGCTCGCCGAGGGCAACGTCCAGGAGGTCATGGACCTCTCGCCGGTGGCTCACCTTGCCGCCATCGAGGGTAAGACCCCGTTCCTTAACTTCTTCGACGGCTTCCGCACCAGCCACGAGATCCAGAAGGTCGCCATGTGGGACTACAAGGATCTGGCCGAGATGTGCGACATGGACGCCGTCCAGGCTTTCCGCGACCACGCGCTCAACCCTGAGCACCCGCACACCCGCGGCAGCCACGAGAACGGCGATATCTTCTTCCAGAACCGTGAGGCCTGCAACAAGGTCTACGACGAGCTTCCCGCCGTCGTCGAGGGCTACATGAAGAAGATCAACGAGAAGCTCGGCACCGATTACGGCCTGTTCAACTACTACGGCGCTCCCGATGCCGACCGCGTCGTCGTGTGCATGGGCTCCTTCTGCGACGTGCTCGAGGAAGTCATCGACTACCTCAACGCCCACGGCGAGAAGGTCGGCCTGGTCAAGGTCCGTCTGTTCCGTCCGTTCTCCATCAAGCACTTCGTCGACGTTCTCCCCGAGACCGTCCAGAAGATCGCCGTTATGGACCGTACCAAGGAGCCGGGTTCCATCGGCGAGCCGCTCTACCAGGACGTCGTCTCCGCTCTCTACGAGGCCGGCAAGACGGGCATCAAGGTCGTCGGCGGCCGTTATGGCCTGGGCAGCAAGGACACGCCTCCCGCGTCCGCGTTCGCTGTCTTCGAGGAGCTCAAGAAGGACGAGCCCAAGCGCGAGTTCACCATCGGCATTGTCGATGACGTGACCAACCTGAGCCTGCCCGAGGCCGAGGATGCGCCCAACACCGCAGCCCCCGGCACCATCGAGTGCAAGTTCTGGGGTCTGGGTGGCGACGGTACCGTCGGCGCCAACAAGAACTCGATCAAGATCATCGGCGACCACACCGACAAGTACGTCCAGGCCTACTTCCAGTACGACTCCAAGAAGACCGGCGGCGTCACCGTCTCGCACCTGCGCTTTGGTGATTCCCCGATCCGTTCGCCGTACTACGTGACCAAGGCCGACTTTGTCGCCTGCCATAACCCCAGCTACATCGTTAAGGGCTTCAAGATGGTCCGCGACGTCAAGCCGGGCGGCACCTTCCTGGTCAACTGCCAGTGGAGCGACGAGGAGTTCGCCGAGCACATGCCCGCCGTGGCCAAGCGCTACATCGCGAACAACAACGTCAACGTCTACCTGATCGACGCTATCGACCTGGCCGCTAAGGTCGGCATGGGCAAGCGCACCAACACGGTGCTCCAGTCCGCCTTCTTCGCGCTGGCCAAGGTCCTGCCCGCCGAGGACGCCCTGCAGTACATGAAGGACGCGGCTACCAAGTCCTACATGAAGAAGGGCCAGGCTATCGTCGACGCCAACCACAAGGCCATCGATGCCGGCGCTACCGCCTTCCGTAAGTTCGAGGTTCCGGCCGACTGGGCAACTGCCGAGGATGCCGCTCCCGTCGAGCTCTCCGAGGAGACCAAGTCCGCTATCGCCCAGCAGGTCAAGAACCTGCTCGAGCCCATCGATCGCATGGACGGCGACAGCCTGCCTGTTTCCGCCTTCGTCGATTGCGCCGACGGCCAGTTTGAGCTGGGCGCCTCCGCATACGAGAAGCGCGGCGTCGCCGTGGTCGTTCCCCACTGGGACGAGACCAAGTGCATCCAGTGCAACCAGTGCGCCTATGTGTGTCCGCATGCCACCATCCGTCCGTTCGCGATGACCGAGGACGAGGCTGCCGCCGCGCCCGAGGCTACCCGCACGCTTGACGCCATGGGCCCCAAGGCCAAGGGCATGAAGTTCACCATGGCCGTGTCCCCGCTCGACTGCATGGGCTGCACCAACTGCGTCAAGGTTTGCCCCAAGGGCGCCCTCGAGATGGTTCCCACCGAGCAGGAGATGGACCAGCAGCCCGTTTGGGACTACATGGTCGAGAACGTCTCCGAGAAGAAGGAGCTCATCGCGGCCAACGTCAAGGGCAGCCAGTTTAAGCAGCCCTACCTGGAGTTCTCCGGCTCCTGCGCCGGCTGCGCCGAGACCGCCTATGCACGTCTGGTGACCCAGGTCGCCGGCGACCGCATGTTCATTTCCAACGCCACCGGCTGCTCCTCCATTTGGGGCAACCCCGCTGCCACCGCTCCTTACTGCAAGGACAAGGACGGTCACGGCCCGGCGTGGAACAACTCCCTGTTCGAGGACAATGCCGAGCACGGTCTGGGCATGGCCGTTGGCTACGAGGCCGTTCAGAAGAAGCTGATCGCTGCTACGCAGGAGATCATCGCCGCTGACGGTCCGTCCGACGAGCTCAAGGCCGCCGGTCAGGCTTGGATCGACTCCGTCAACGACGCCGAGGCCTCTAAGACCGCTGCCGCCGCCTACGTTGCCGAGCTCGAGAAGTGCGGCTGCGACGCCTCCAAGGCGATCCTCGCCGACAAGGCTTACCTCACCAAGAAGTCCTTCTGGATCTTCGGCGGCGACGGTTGGGCCTACGACATCGGCTTCGGTGGCCTGGACCACGTCCTGGCTTCCGGCCACAACGTCAACGTCTTCGTCTTCGACACTGAGGTCTACTCCAACACCGGCGGTCAGGCCTCCAAGGCCTCGAACCTGGGCCAGGTCGCTCAGTTCGCCGCTGCCGGTAAGGTGACCAAGAAGAAGTCCCTGGCCGAGATCGCTATGAGCTATGGCTACGTCTACGTGGCGCAGGTCGCCATGGGCGCCAACCCGGCTCAGACCCTCAAGGCCATCCATGAGGCCGAGGCCTACGACGGCCCGTCCCTCATCATCGGCTACAGCCCCTGCGAGATGCACTCCATCAAGAAGGGCGGCATGCAGAACTGCCAGGCCGAGATGAAGAAGGCTGTCGAGTGCGGTTACTGGAACCTCTTCCGCTTCAACCCCGAGGCTGCTGCCGGTAAGAAGTTCTCGCTCGATTCCAAGGAGCCCGCGGGCGGCTATCAGGAGTTCCTGATGAACGAGGCCCGTTACGCTTCGCTGACGCGTTCCTTCCCCGAGCGCGCCGAGGAGCTCTTCAAGGAGAACGAGCAGGCCGCTATGGACCGCTACGCTCACCTGCTGAAGCTCAAGACGGTGTACAACGAGGCCTAGGTCTCCCACCGCAGGATCTGAGGGCTGACCTTCGCGGACGCCCTCGGACATGAAAGAACCCCCGCTGCGCACTGAACTGCCTCCCATTTCTTGGACACAAGAAATGGGAGGCCTTTTTATGGCTGGAAACGCTTTGTACGACGTCGGAATGAGACTGCGAGCGGCAGAGCTGCACGACGAGGGGCACGGCCGCGCGGCG
>NZ_JBBNLR010000015.1:0-60487 GCF_040092375.1 Collinsella sp. CLA-ER-H5 | reverse complement strand
GGTGCAAGGGCGGCGACGTCCTCAGCCGAGCCGCACTAATCGCCCGAGCTCTTCCGGAACCGCACCTCGCGGCCCGCGGGACATGCGCTCTGAAGCGCGGTCCGGGCACGAGGATGCCCCCGAGTCACCTCCCCTATACGCCATGCGGCCCCCAGGGCACGTGTATGCGATACCGGACACCGTAACGGTGGGCGCCGCCCACCGGTCAGCGGCCAGAGCATGGGGGGCACGCCCGGTCCCGTTCCGAACCCGGAAGCTAAGCCCCATCGCGCCGAGAGTACTGCGGGGCCAGCCCGTGGGAGGCCAGGGCGCCGCTGACCGGTGGACGGCACCGAGCCGTCGCAAGACTTGAAGAAGGGGGAGGCCTCGCGGCCTCCCCCTTTTTTTGCGTTTACGGGTTTTGTCTCACATAGTAGCTGTGTTTTATAACCCTCGTTTGTCGCATCTTCTGTGAACGGGCTACAATAACTTAGTCTGTGCGATATGGAGGTGAACATGGCTGAAGCTGGTATCGGCGTTGATATCGTCGAGATTTCCCGCATGAAATCAATTCTTGAAAAGACGCCGTCGTTTGCTCGGCGTGTGTTTACCGAAGAAGAGCGTGCGTATTGCGATGCATCATCGCGTCCCGCTGCTCACTATGCGAGCCGCTTTGCTTCGCGCGAGGCGGTGCTTAAAGCTCTCGGCACGGGTTTTAGTCAAGGCGTGGGTCGCAAGGATGTTTCGGTAACGCGTGATAAACTCGGCAAACCGAAGGCTCTGCTTTCTGGTCGTGCTCTCGAAATCGCCCAGGATTTGGGTGTTGTCGAGGTCGCTCTTTCTATTACCCTTACGGGTGACTTGGCTGTCGCTAATGCCATTGCAATCACCGAGGATGCTCGACCTAAGCCTAAGGAAGAAAAAGTGAGCAACAAGAAACGCGTTGCGCAGACATTTAAAGAGGCTCGCTCTGTTTTAGATGAGCTTGAGCAGCTGCAGAATTCAGCATTGACGGAGCACCTGGGCGATGCTTCGCAAGATACGCTAGGAGCATAGATGAAACCGGTTTTGAGTACCGAAGAAGTCGTTCGTCTCGAGGATATCATCGAACGCGAAGGGACTTCGAAGGCCGAGCTTATGGAGCTAGCGGGTGAGTTTGCCGCCAACGAGGTCTTGAAGCTCAATCCCGATCGGGTTCTCGTTCTGGTCGGTTTTGGTAATAATGGCGGCGACGGTTGGGTTGCCGCCGATATCCTGAGCCACAAGGGTGTGGACGTGGATATCGTTTCTCCGGTTGAGCCGGATGAGATTCCTGCTGCTCTGGCACGTCATGTTGCTCGTCGAACTGCCGGCCGCGATGTGCACGTTTGCGTCGGTCCCTCGCGTGACGAACTCGAGGTTTTGATCGATAAGGCCGATGTTGTTGTCGATGCCATTTTTGGTACCGGTTTCCACGGGAATCTGCGTGCGCCGTTCTCCATTTGGATTCCTACGGTCAATGAATGCGCCGATTGTGTCGTATCCATTGATGTCCCCTCGGGCCTGAATGCCGAGACGGGCGTTGTTGATGACGACTGCATTCGTGCCGAGCGCACGGTGACGATGATTGCGCCCAAGATTGGTCTGTATAGCGCTGATGGTCCTGAGTATGCTGGCGATTTGATCTGCGGCAATCTTTACGACCGTCTTGACGAGGTCATCGATGATGTCGACCACGCCGCCGAGATTGTCGAGCCCGGTGACTTAGTTGATTACTTTGCTCCGCTACCATCGAATATCGATAAGTATTCCCGTGGCTCTGTGCTTATTGTCGCCGGATCTGCGCAATATCCTGGTGCTGCCATTATGGCGGCCAAGTCTGCAGCTCGCGCGGGTGCTGGTTACGTGGCAGTCGCGGCTCCTGACGCCTGCGCCAATCTCATTCGCATGGCACTTCCTTCGATTCCGGTCTTTGCTATTCCGTCTGATTCCCGCGGCTCCTTTGGCGCCGCTGCGCGCATGACGGTGTGCGAGATCGCAAAGAAGTACAGCTGCGTGCTGTGCGGTCCCGGTATGACGACGTCTGCCGGCGCTATGCAGGTGGTTTCGGGCTTGCTCGAGCTTGATGTACCGCTAATTTTGGACGCCGATGCACTCAACTGCCTTGCTAAGATTGCCATTGACGGTATTGATAGTAACCCCGAGATGTATCGCCGCGAGCAACCGTTGGTTATGACGCCGCACTATCGTGAGCTTTCGCGCCTGGTTGCCGGTGACGAGGTGAACGACCTTGGTACCGCGATTGCGGCCGCGCAGAAGGTTGTCTGGGCTGCAGGCTCCGACAATCTGGTGGTCATAGCCAAGGGGCCGACGACGGCTATCTGTGGTGTTGAGCGCGTGCTGCTGCCACTCTCGGGTCCGGCTTCTCTGGCAACTGCCGGTTCTGGTGATGTTCTCGCGGGTATTTTGGCCGGCACGCTTGCCACCATGCGCGACGAGATGGATCGTTGGGAGCTGCTGTATTCGTACGCCGTCGCACTTCACAGCTACGCCGGTTTTGCCGCGGCGACGGAGTATGGTGAGAAGAGCGTTATCGCGACCGATCTTATCGACTTGATCGGTCCTGCCATGGAGCTGGCGGCAAAGGATGCGCTCGAAGATCTGGGAATCATGGACGAAGGGTCGGATGACTAATCATGAATAAAGCCGATTTGACGCGCTGGTCCTGGGTCGAGATCGACCGCGGGGCGCTCCGTCGCAACACGAGAGCCTATAAGAACTTGTTGAATCCGCGTCAGCACCTGTGCTGCGTGGTCAAGGCCGATGCTTATGGTCATGGAGCTGTTGAGTGCGCTAAGATCATGTATTCGGCTGGTGCCGACATGTTTGCCGTGGCGACGGTCAACGAGGGCGTTGGGCTCCGTCAGGGCGGAATTACTAAGCCCATCCTGATTCTAAGCGAGCCGCCTATCGAGGCTATTCCTGCATTGCTCGAGTTCGATATCATGCCCTCGGTCTATACGTCCGATTTTGCTCTCGCGTATGGCGAATGCGCCGTCGCGGCGGGCAAGGTGGGCAAGTACCATCTTGCCATCGAGACGGGCATGAATCGTATCGGCGTTCACTACACACAGGTGCTCGACTTTGTCCGCGGCATCAGCTTCCATCGCGGTATTCAGTGCGACGGCGTATTTACGCACTTTGCCACGGCCGATGAACCTTCGGGTTGGGACTACAAGCTGCAGTGCCAGCGTTTTACCGAGGCCGTTCAGGCCATTAAGGACGCAGGTTTTGAATGCGGTATCGTGCATTGTGCCAATACGCCATCCTCGATGCTCGATTCTTCAATGCACTTTGACATGATTCGTGCCGGCATCGGTTTGTATGGTCTGCAGCCATGTGAGCTGAGTGGTCGTGTGATGCAGCTTGATCCCGTCATGAGCGTCCACGCGCGTGTGACGCGCGTGGCGCATCCTGCGATGGGCGAGGGCGTGGGCTACGGCTTTACCTACCGCGTACCGCGCACGCGCGTTCAGATCTGCACCCTTCCGATCGGTTATGCCGATGGCCTTTCGCGTACGCTTTCCAATCGTATGGACGTGCTGTATCGCGGCGAGCGTGTGCGTCAGGTGGGCAATATCTGCATGGACCAGTTTATGGTCGCCATTCAGTCCAACCCGGCGCATGAGATTCCCGAGGCCGAGTATGGTGACGAGATGATCATTGTCGGCCGCGATGGAGATGCCGAGATTACCATGGACGAGATGGCGCGCCTACGCGGCACGATTAACTACGAGGTCGCTTGCGGCTTTGGTATGCGTCTCGACAAGGTCTACGTGTAGGAGTCGCTGTGGGCGTCATGCACATTCCCGGCCATAGCCATCAGGCGCCGCGTGAGGTCGCACTCGAGGAGATCGAGGCCGTTCTGGGCGATTGTCACCTTTGCCAGCTTTACCAGTCGCGCCACAACATCGTGTTTGGCGTGGGAAACCCCCGCGCTCGCGTGATGTTTATTGGCGAGGCGCCGGGCCGTAATGAGGATTTGCAGGGCGAGCCCTTTGTGGGGGCGGCAGGCGAGGACCTCAACGGCATTTTGTCGCTGGCGGGGCTCAAACGCGAAGACGTCTACATTGCCAACGTGCTTAAGTGCCGCCCGCCGGGAAACCGCAATCCGCGCCCCGAGGAAGTGCTGGCTTGCTCACCGTTTTTGCGCGAGCAGATTCGAAGCATCTGGCCCGATATTATTGTGACGCTCGGCAACCCCGCGACGCACTTTGTGCTAAAGACCGAGATCGGCATTACTAAGCTGCGCGGCAGGTTCCACCAGATGGGGCATTTTGTGGTAATGCCCACGTTCCATCCGGCAGCAGCGCTGCGCAATCCGGCGTGGCAGGAGCTGCTGGAGGAAGACTTTAAGATGCTGGGCGACTATCTGGAGCGACATCCCGCGCCAGAGGACGCCTCGGAATAATAAGGAGCATATATGTCCCTGGAGCGCCTGGGGGTAGGTACTTACAAAACGACTTGCGCTGCCGATACGGAGTACTTTGGCGAGCTAATTGCACCGTGCCTTGAGGACGGCGATGTGCTCATCCTGACCGGTGGCCTGGGAGTGGGCAAAACTCACTTTACCAAGGGCGTCTCGCGCGGGCTGGGCGATGGGCATATGGTTACGAGCCCTACGTTCGCGCTCATGGCCGTTCACGATCAAGGTCGTATTCCGCTGTTTCACTTTGATCTATACCGCCTGGAGCATGCCTACGAGCTCGAGGATACGGGCATTTTCGATGTGCTGGGCTATGAGGGTGCTTGCCTGCTGGAATGGGGCGAACAATTCCAGGACGAGCTGACGGATGAGTATCTTTCGGTGACGCTCAAGCGCGATGAGGGCGACAGCGATGTGCGAACGATAACGCTTGAGGCGCACGGTGACCGCGCAATGGAGCTTTCCCATTTGATTGATAAGGCTGTACAAGATGAGCTTGCATAACGACAACGCGCTGGTGGTGGCGCTCGATACCTCGACCGACATGCTTGCCTGCGCGGCAAGCTGGATTGATGGGCAGACGGGCGAGACGAAGCTCGTGAGTGGCGACCACATGTGTCGCCGTCACGCCAACGTTGAGCTCGTGAATACCGTTGATGGCGTGCTGGCTCAAGCCGGTCTGGATCGCAGCGATGTTGGTTGCTATGTGGTCGGCCGCGGCCCGGGGTCCTTTACGGGTGTGCGCATCGGCATCTCCACTGCCAAGGGCCTCGCGCGTGGTGCCAATGTTCCGCTGCTGGGCGTGTCGACGCTCGACGCTTGCGCTTGGACGGCGTGGAAGGTTGGCGTGCGCGGCAAGCTTGGTATCATGGCCGATGCTATGCGCGGTGAGGTATATCCGGCGCTGTATATGCTGGTCGATGAGGGTCCCGAGCGTCAATTTGAGCGCGAACACGTGGTCAAGGCCGCCGTGGCGCTCGATGAGTGGCGCCGAGCAGCGGACTGGGACCAGGTTCAGCTGACCGGTGACGGTCTCGTGCGCTATGGCAAGCTGCTGGGTGAGGACGAGACCGCCCGCTGCGTGGAGCGCGACCTGTGGTGGCCTTCGGGCGAGGGCTTGCTGCTCGCGCACGCTGCGGGTGACGGCGATCCGGCCCGCGTCCTGCCGATTTACACGCGCCTTTCGGATGCCGAGGAAAACGAGCGCAAGCGTCTTGGTCTTGCCGAGAGTGCGCAGAGCGAAATTACGGGCGTTGCCGATGAGCTCGCCGGTCGTCATCTGCAGTTCCGTCCCATGGGCGCGGCGGATGCCGAGGGCGCGAGCGCGCTAGAGGCTGCCTGCTTTGAAGGTGCCGGACACAAGGCGTGGACGCCGGGCATGTTCCTGTCCGAACTGGGCGAGGACGTCGCTGCGCCGCGTAGTTGGTGGGTGGCACACGACGACGGCAAGCTGCTGGGCCTTGCCGGCGGTATGGTCGTGGACGGTGATGTGCAGATTCTGGATGTCGCCGTCGACCCGGCACATCGCCGTGAGGGCATTGCCCGCAAGCTGCTGTCGCACGTGAGCTATGATGCCCAGATGCTCGGCTGCACTACGGCTTCGCTCGAGGTCGAGGACGGTAACGAGGGAGCGACCGCGCTTTATAACGCTCTGGGCTTTACCGAGGCTGGCCGTCGCCGCGGCTACTATGGTGCCGGCAAGGACGCCATCGTCATGACGGCTCCGCTGCCCCTGGTGCTTCCGGTCGACAATGCTTCGCCCGAGCCGACGGCGGCAGAGCAGCGCGTATGGCCGCTGCCTGCGCCTGGGCGCTCCGAGGGGGAGCGTGCCGAAATTGAGCGCCGCCGCCTAGTGCTCGCTATCGAGAGCTCCTGCGACGAGACGGCCGTGGCGATTATCGATGCGGATGGCAATATGCTGGCCAACCAGGTGTCGACACAGATTGATTTTCACGCCCGCTTTGGCGGCGTGGTGCCCGAGATCGCCTCGCGCAAACACGTTGAGGTGATTGTGAGTGTCGTGGATGCGGCGCTCGAGGATGCCGCAGCATCGCTTGGTCTTGAGGGTGGAGCCATCGCGCCGAGCGAACTCGCCGCTGTTGGCGTGACGCAGGGTCCGGGCCTGGTGGGCGCCCTGGTGGTGGGCGTCGCCTTCGCCAAGGGCTTTGCCTATGCCGCCGGCAAGCCGCTCGTGTGCGTCAACCATCTGGAGGGCCATCTGTTCGCCAACCTGCTGGAGCAGCCCGATCTCAGGCCGCCGTTTATCTTCACGCTCGTCTCGGGCGGTCATACCATGCTCGTGCAC
The DNA here is from genome assembly GCF_040092375.1 of Collinsella sp. CLA-ER-H5. Classification (NCBI taxonomy): domain Bacteria; kingdom Bacillati; phylum Actinomycetota; class Coriobacteriia; order Coriobacteriales; family Coriobacteriaceae; genus Collinsella; species Collinsella sp. CLA-ER-H5. Next base: position 53,738 of record NZ_JBBNLR010000015.1, on the reverse strand, counting down.
GTGAAGGCATGGGGCGACTACGAGGTACTTGGTGAGACACTCGACGATGCTGTGGGCGAGGCCTTCGACAAGGTAGCCAAGGCGTTGGGTCTGGGCTATCCCGGTGGCCCCATCATCTCCAAGCTGGCCGAGACGGGCAACCCCCGCGCGATCGATTTTCCTCGCGCGCTTAACAGCAGGGGAGACTATCGTTTCTCGCTTTCGGGTCTTAAAACGGCCGTGACGCTCTACATCGAGCAGGAGACCAAGGCCGGGCGCACGATTCACCTGCCCGATCTGGCGGCTTCGTTTGAGGCAGCCGTCTTTGACGTTCAGTACAAGAAGGCCAAAAACGCCCTGCATGCCACCGGATGCAAGGAATACTGCATCGGCGGCGGCGTCTCGGCTAATCCGCATCTGCGCGAGATGATGATCAAGAAGCTTGGGCGTCAGGGGATCCGCGTAACGGTGCCACCTTTGTCTGCCTGTACCGATAACGCAGCCATGATCGCGGAGGTCGCTCGCCGTAAATTCGACCGAGGTGAAATCTCGCCGTTCGACGTCGACGCCGATCCAAACATGACGCTGTAGCTGGTACGGCGCGGTCCCCGGACGGAGGGGCCGGATATAAGGTTTCCTGCTCTACAGTCCTGCGCAAGACGAAGGCCACATTAAGTGGCCTTCTTTGCGTGCGGAACTCGCGATAAACCTTATATCCGGCCCCTCCGGCCGGGGACCTTTCTGTATTGATGTAGCTTCTGAGCTGGTTTGGCGTCGACAACGTCCAGCAAGGTTAACAAGCCAGTGTCGAATTTCCGGCGTTCTTTAGCTGAAAGAAAAAGTTGGCGTGCGGAGCTTTGCTCCGCACATTTGGGATGGGAATCCCTGAGAGCCGCGGGGGCCGGGCGGCGCATATGAACTTTATCGCGAGTTCCGCACGCAAAGGAAAGCACTTAATGTGCTTTCCGTCTTGCGCAGGACTGTAGAGCAGGAAAGTTCAAATGCGCCGCCCGGCTCCCGCGGCTCTCAGGGGCATCTCTTAAGCAAAAACTGTCGTTCGGTAAAGTCCGAGGTCAGTGGCGTTTTATACCGAGAAATTCAAAAAAGTTGAAAATTCATTACATATTTGCGTTGACTTTAGGTAACTAAAGTTTCATACTCCTTTTCAACCACTGGGGGATGTGAACACGCACGGATCGTTCACATCATGATTGAAGAGGATTTCCTAGACATGTTCACGCATCAGCTAAACATTATCAGCGTAGTAATTATCTGATGCGGGTTAGCACATACAGCTAGCCCGTACGATAACGGGCGGCTGATGAAGATGAGGGCCGTCGAGCGCAACCGACGGCCCTCATTTTTTATGTCTAGGAAGTTCTTTTTAGAGGAGGAAATGTAATGAACGGAGTTTTGCTCATGGTTGTGGCCGCGGCGGTGCTCGCCTGCGGCTATCTGGGCTACGGCCGCTGGCTGGCCAACAAGTGGGGCGTTGACAAAGAGACCCTCACGCCGGCCAAGCGCATGAAGGACGGCAAGAGCTTCTCGCCCGTCTCCGCCTTTACCGCGTTCTCGCACCAGTTCAGCTCGATCTGCGGTGCTGGCCCTGTCACGGGTACGATCGTCGCCATGGCCTTTGGCTGGCTGCCCGTCGTGCTCTGGGTCCTCGTCGGCGGCATCTTCTTTGGCGCCGTCCACGACTTTGGTGCTCTGTACGCTTCGATGAAGAACAACGGCAAGTCGCTCGCTCAGCTCATCGAGAAGTACATCGGCAAGACCGGCCGTCGCCTGTTCCTGCTGTTCTGCTGGCTGTTCTGCATCATCGTCATCGCCGCCTTCACCGACATGGTCTGCAAGACGTTCATGTTCACCCCGGCCGTTGACGCTTCTGGTGCTGCTACCGGTGCCATCGACTTCACCAAGTCCTATGCCGCCGGCTGCGCTGGTACCATCTCCATCCTGTTCACCTTCGTCGCTATCGCCTTTGGTTGGGCCCAGAAGAAGTTCAACCTCACCGGTGCTACCGAGTTCGTCACCGGCGTGGTCCTCATGGTTCTCATGTTTGCCGTCGGTATGCAGTTCCCGGTCTACCTGGATAAGTTCCAGTGGTTCGCCGTCGTCATGGTCTACCTGGTCTTCGCTGGCGCTATGCCCATCCAGATGCTCAAGACCCCTCGCGACTACCTCACTTCCATCATGATGATCGTCATGATCGTTTGCGCTGTCCTCGGTATCGTCGTCCTGGGTGTTAACGGCCAGGCCACCATCACCGCTCCGGCCTTTACCGGCTTCTCCAGCGCTTCTGGCATGATGTTCCCGGTCCTGTTTGTTTCCGTTGCCTGCGGTGCCCTCTCCGGCTTCCACAGCCTCGTTTCTTCTGGTACCTCCTCCAAGCAGGTCGAGAAGGAGCAGGACGCCGTCAAGGTCGGTTATGGCGCCATGATCGTCGAGTCCTTCGTCGGCATCCTTGCCATCATCGTCGCCGGCATCATGTTCTCCGATATGAACACCGCCGGTACTGGCGCCCTCAACGCCGGTGTCGCTTCCACCCCGTTCCAGATCTTCGCCGCTGGCATCTCCCGCGGTATGCAGGCCTTCGGTGTTGACGGTACGCTCGCTACCGTCTTCATGACCATGAACGTTTCCGCTCTGGCCCTGACCTCGCTCGACGCCGTCGCCCGCATCGCCCGCACCTCGTTCTCCGAGTTCTTTGCCCAGACCAACGACGCCCTGGCCATCGAGTCCAAGGCCGGCTACATGAAGGTTCTCGGCAACCCCTGGTTCGCCACGGTCGTCACCCTGCTTCCCGGTCTCGCCCTTGCCTTTGGTGGCTATGCCAACATCTGGCCGCTCTTTGGTGCTTCCAACCAGCTGCTCGGCGGTATGACCATGATCACCCTCGCCGTGTTCTGCAAGTGCACCGGCCGCAAGGGCTGGATGCTCTACGTGCCCGTCGCCTTCCTGCTCTGCTGCACCTTCACCTCGCTGGTCCAGAGCGCCATGGGCTGCATGACCGCTGTCCAGGCTTACGGCTTCTTCGGCACCATCCCGGCTACCGCCACCACGGCCGCCGTCTCCGTCGCCGCCACCAAGGGCCTGCAGCTCGTTTTTGCCGTCCTGCTGATGGTCCTGGGCCTCATCGTTGCCGTCAACTGTCTCAAGGAGTTCTTCGGCAAGGAGGCCGGCTCCATGCCCGACGAGGAGCCCGAGTGGTCCGAGATGGGCAAGGCCGAGTACGGTCGCGCCGCTGCCGCTGAAGCTCCTGCCGACGCCGAAGCCGCCAAGGCCTAGTCGGTCGGACGGGTTGAATCTCCCATCTATTTGACTCGGAAAGACCGGGTCCGCAATCAAGCGGACCCGGTCTTTTTTCTTGTGAGAACAGGTGGTGCAAGGGCGTTCTCGCAGATGTTTTGCGTGGATAGGCTCGTGCGTTGTACCATATGAACGTATATGTGTGCATATGAAAGGGGCCCCGTGGCCAAGACGGTATATTCCGATAATCAAAACAATGTCGATGCTCTGGCTGAGCGTCTGAGCAGCCAGACGTCGCTTTCTGCCGAGCGCGCCAAGCTGGTTGCCTACGACCTGCTCTGCCGCAAGGCGCTCAAGATTAAGTCGAGCGCGCTGGCGCAGATTTTCCGCTCCGTCGATAAGGAATGCGACACCAAGGCGATGCGCGATGAGCTTATCGCGGCAAATATCGTGACCAAGATCGAGGGCAGCGGCATTAACGGGCGCCCGGCGTTCTATACCATCAATGTCGAGATCCGCGATGCCCAGGAGCAGCCTGCCGAGTCCGTCGAAGATTTTGTCGTCGAGGATTCCGCTGACGTGCCTGCTGTGGAAGAAGTTGCTCCGCGTGAGCATGTTGATACCGATGAGTTGCTCGATGAGAACGTCGTGCGTGCCTTTACGGCCAAGGCAGGACGCGGCGGTTTTGGCGGGGGTGGCAAGCGCGATGCGCAGCGTCGCGCCCAGCAGGAGCGCTTCCGTCGCGCCGTTGCTCAAAAGGGTGAGACGGATGCCGAGGCTGTTGAGAACGAGGTTGCTGCCGAGTCGCAGAGGCCCGCGAAGGAGCAAAAGCCCGTGGAGGCCCAGGAGCCCCAGCGTCGCCGTGGTGCCCACTTTAAGGCTGCGCAGCAGGATGTCGCGCATGAGGTTGAAGAGCTTTCCGAGGCTGCAGACGATGTTGAGGAGTCTGCCAAGAAGGCCCCGGGCTCATGTCGTCCCGGACGTGGTTTTGCGAGGCGCGCGTATCCCGTAAGGCGTCAGGAGAAGGGCGAGCCGGCTTCGACCACTCAGGACAAGAAGGCCGAACAAACCGAGAAAACCGTTGAGCCGGCGGCTCGCGAACAGAAGCCTGTTGAGCCGCAGCTTGAGGTTGCTGCCGAGGCCAAGGGCCAGCAGCCTACTGATGAGCGGACGGAGCAGGGCGCGTCGAGCAGGCCTCGCCGCCGTCGCCATCGCGGGGGCCGCAGTTCCCATGCCGAGACTGCAGCCGAGAAGACCACGCCGCAGGACGAGGATGCGAAGGCCGAGGTTTCTTCGGGGCAGCCTAAGCGCCAGCCGGCGAAGGAGAGCAAGTCCGATCGTCCGCAGAAGCAGGCGTCTATGCCGAAGCGCGAGCGCAATTCCCAAGGCGATTCTAAGCGCAGGTCTCAGAAGAAGCCGGAGTCTGCCGCAGCAGATGCTGCTGCCCAGCAGCCCGAGCCGGCCGTCCACGGCGAGGTATCGGCGTTTGCCCTTGCCCGCGTTTTAGGCAGGCAGCTGCTCAAAGTTGTCCCTACGCCTACGGCGCTCTCTAAGATCAAGGAGCAGCAGACACAGATCGTAAAGGTCGAGGGCAAGGACGGCAAAAAGGCTCCGCAGCGCACCCAGCACAACGAGATGTCCAACCGCAAGATTGCCGAGGAGATTGCAATCATCCAGGCTTGGATCGAGCAGAACCGAGGTGCCGATACGCCGGTTGCTTCGCGTCGCCAGCGCGCCTACCAGATTTTTAACGATGAGAAGGCCTTTGACGGCAAGCACGGCGAGCGCCTAATTCGGCGTATGACCGAAAAGGGCATCAGCATGCAGGCGATTAAGGTCGCCCCCAACCGCCCCGTTCACTTTACGGGTTTCTTTACGCTGGGCGCCGATAAGCCGTTCATTATGGTCGAGAACCTGGACACCTACGACGAGATCGTCAGGCTACTGCGTGGCCGCAAGCACGCCAAGCTCTTTGGCATCAAGGTGGGCGGCGTGATTTTTGGCGGCGGATGCAAGGCGAGCGTCTCGCATGCCCTGGACGATTATCTGGCTGAGATCGGCTATCGCTTTAACTACGTCTACTACGTGGGCGATATCGACCGCGAGGGCGCGCGCATCGTCGAGCAGGCTCGCAATGCCAATGTGGTTGAGATTCGCCTGCATGCCGGCATGTACCGCGCCATGCTCGCCGAGCATAAGCGTCGCGTGAAGGCCGGCGGCGAGTGCGAGCCCGCGGCTGCCAACCAGGGCGTGCCGCAGAACTTGGCGGCGACGATCAAGGATCTGCCCATGGTCACGCGCGTGCAGTTCCGCAATGTGCTGCGCGAGGGCGGGCGCATTCCGCAGGAGATTCTGATGACCGCCGACTATCGGGATGGCGACTCGGGAAGCTTCGACCGCATGCTTAACAACTAAATTCCGCCGGCCCCGGGAGAGCGGGGACACCGGCTTAGGTTTCCTGCTCTACAGTCCTGCTCACGACGGAGGCCACATTAAGTGGCCTCCTGTTCGTGCGGAACTCGCGATAAACCTAAGCCGGTGTCCCCGCTCTCCCGGGGCCTGTCGTGGCTTGGCCGTTGCATGCGGCTCGCTTTTCGGAACGGGGCTGACGGACACGTTCCGAAATCTACCACCGTCGCTGTGCAGGGTGTCTATAAAGAGCCGTGGCCAAAAAACATCAAATATGAGTACTGATACTCTTTTAGTAGCAGTAATTTTGACCACATTTAAGGTGATTTGACGTGTCGATCGAGCAGATAAGCTGCCGTATCTCCTCAAGTGTTCATTAAAGGAAGACCTTGATGCGAATAAATCTCATTAAGATCTTCTTTTATTAACGAAAATAATGTAGCTACAACGGTAACAGTACTCATATTTGCCGTTTTTTGGCCACAGTCCTTCGGAGGGTCCTCGAAAATAGTCCCGAGCCGGCACTTGGGGACGTTCCTATAATGCCGGCACTTAGGAGCGTCCCCAAGTGCCGGCACCGCGTCTGCCTGCGGCGGCCGCGCCCCGCTGCGTCGCTCCGCATCCTTGCGGGTTCGGATTCCTCCGCTTGGCGGCGTTGGCTCGATTTGCTTGACGTGAGGGGCTCTTGGCTGGTGTGGGACGGAGGGATTCCGCGTCCGCCTGGTCGGCGGCCGCGCCCCGCTGCGTCGCTTCGCTCCTTGCGTGCTGCGCTAGAAAACGCTTCGCGTTTCCTCAGCTCCGCACCCTTGCGGGTTCAAATCCCTCCGCTTGCCCACAAGAAAGCGCCCTGGGCCGTTATGGGCTCAGGGCGCTCAATTTTAATGGCTGGGACGGAGGGATTCGAACCCCCAACAGCCGGCACCAAAAACCGGAGTTCTACCGTTGAACTACGTCCCAATGTTTGGCGTTGCCCAAAAGCAACTCGTCTAGTTTACCTAATCTGCGAGGGCATCGCAAACGCCATCGAGCAGACGTACGGCGAGGGTCTGCGCGTCGCTGGCCGTGAAGGTGCCGTTGTAGCGCGTCATTCCCGTGAGCTCGATGCGAATTCGTGCCGGCTTTTGCTGTGCGGCGACATTGGCGGTACGGATGCGCTGGGCCAGGTTGTGGCACTCGGCGAGGGCGATCGTGGCGCGCGGGGCGGCGTCTGCAGGCAACTCGTCGCTTGCAATCTCGAGCACCAGGTCGACATCGGTCGGAACCTCGGAATCGCAAAGCATCATGCCGCTGCTGTCGGTCGTCGCCGTGGCGATGTTCCACATGCGCGATGCTACGCTGCGCGCGATAGGGTCCTCGCCGATGACGGCAATCTGGAAACGCTCGAGCACGTTGGCGGCGCGCGCAAAACCGATGCGAGACTCGGCTTCGGTGACCGAGGGCTTGCCCTCCCACACATGGTGCAGGCGGTTGATGTAGGCGTAGGTGTCCTGGAAGGCCATGCCGTCGGCAAACAGGCCGACATTTTCCTGGAACTGCTGCAGGGCGGCCTCGGTATGCGGACCAAAGTAGCCGTCGTCTTCGCCACAGGCAAAGCCCAAAACGTTGAGAGCGCGCTGCAGGGCCTGCACATCGGCGCCATGGAAATTGGGCATGCGCAGATACAGAGTGCGGTCGCCCAGCTTATACGAGGCGTCGACCAGGGCGCTCCAACAGGGGATATCGACGGCATAACCGGCCGCAAGGCCGCTATCGAGCCTAAACGTGCCAACGGCCTGCTCGGTGGTGGTGCCAAAGCGCTTGTCGGCGACCTCGTCGGCATCGATGGCGTAACCGAGCTGCAGAAGGCGGGACTGAACATCCTCGACGGCTGCTCCCTGCATGCCCGTGGTAATAGGTTCCATGAACGAACCCCTTTCGGCGTACGATTCGTACTATTTTGAGCGCGTGTCGGATAGACAACGCGAGACAATGCATAAACATGCACTCAACAGTGTAGCAACTTGTACCCAAACGCGCTGCCCACAGGTTTTGTGACCCCCGCTAGTTGAGGCGCTCCACAAAGAAATCTGCCATGGAGAGGAACAGTTCGCGTGCGTGCGGGTCAAGCTCAACGTTCTCGATGGCAGCCTTGGCTTTTGCGGTCAGGTCCAGCGCGTAGGCGTGAGCATATTCGATGGAGCCGGTCTGCTGGAAGATCTCCACGGCGCGCGCGAGCTGCGTGGGGTCCTCGGTGCCCGAGGAAAGGATTGCCTCGACCTCGTCGTGATGGCGCTCATCAGACAGGGCGTGCACGGCAACGAGCGTGCGTTTGCCCTCGGTGATGTCGGTGCGGAAGTCCTTGTTGGCGGCCTCTTTGGTGCCGACCAAGTTGAGCAGGTCGTCCTGAATCTGAAAGGCAAGGCCGGTGTGCAGGCCAAAGGCGCGTAGCGCCTCGACCTGCTCTTCGCTGCCGCCGCCGATAATGGCTCCGGCGGCAAGCGGCGTGGCTCCGCTGTAATACGCGGTCTTGTGCGTCGCCATGTCCAGGTAGTCATCAACCGAGATATCAAAGCGCTCGTCACGGACCCAACCCAGGTCAAGCGCTTGACCCTCGATGGTGCGGACGATCATCTCGGTAAGCTCGTGGAGCACACGCAGCTTCACGTCGGACTCGAGCGTGGGATCGTCGAGAACCGTCTTGGTGACCATGGTGAGCGCCAGGTCGCCACAATTGATGGCAAGGCCCGTGCCCTCGGTAAGGTGCATGCAGGGCTTGCCTCGACGAAGCTGTCCGTTGTCGGCGATGTCGTCGTGAATCAGCGCGCCTGACTGGAAATGCTCGATAGCTGCCGCGGCGCTGCGGGCGCTCTCAAAGCTACCGCCCACTGCGGTTGCGGCGAGCATGCAGATAAGCGGGCGGTGGCGCTTGCCGGCGTTGGCCGTAAAAGCCGAGAGCGGCGCGTACAGGTAGCGCTCGATATCGGCGGAAGTCGCCTGTCCGTCAAAGAACGTGGCCAGATAGTCGTTAATCTGGTCAAAGTGCTGGGCTAAAAAGCTGGTAAACGGACTGGACACGGGTTCTCGCATTCTTTGATAGGTTGCATCGTTGCATTATGCAGACAACATATTGCCACATTAGGGCGTCGAGCGCGGCGGTTGAAGACGATTGGTCCATGCGGCCGCAAGTGCGGTAGGGGCTTGGCTAGATAAGCCCAAAGTGTTCGAGCGCGGTGACGACGCCGTCGTGGTCGATGCTGTCGGTGACATAGTCGGCCTTTTCCTTGAGGAAGTCCGGCGCATTGCCCATGGCGATACCGACATCGACGGCGTTCATCAGCGAGACGTCATTGCTGGCGTCGCCGATGCCGTATACGGTTCCGTGGTGGGGATCGAGGGCGTCGAGTACGGACTGGATACCCTCGCGCTTGGTGCATTCGCGAGGCGAAATCTCGGTCACTTCGAGCTCGAGCTCGTTAAAGCAGAGCAGCGGCTCAAACGCTTGATCCTGAGCGATGCGGCTGGCAAGCGACGTGGACATTAAGATCTTGTAGGCGCTGTAATGTTGCAGCTGCGTAATTGCATCGCCCACGGTGCGGGCGTATCCCGGGGCGTCGGGCGCATCGGCACTCATGCGAACGACGCCATTGAGTCCCTCAAAACGAATCACTTCGTCCGATTGCTCAAGAATGGGAGCAAGGCGCTGCAGCATGCCGGGCGTCATCGCCAAATCGCGAATCACGTGTCCCTCAAGTTCGACATAGCCACCCGCGAGGCAGACGATGCCGGTCCAGGGCAGCTCGAGCAGCTTTGGATGGATGCAGCTCAGCGTGCGCCCTGTGCAGATAAACGCCATATTGCCCTTGGCGACAAAAACACGGATGGCTTGCGAGACCGCTTCATTGGGATAGGGGGAGAGGTCTCGCTCGCTCTCGGGAAGCTCTTGTGCCACTCGAGGGTCTTGCCAGGCGAGTGTTCCGTCGATATCGAAGAAGCAGATATCGCCGCGCTTATGGGCTGCGCTGGCGGCAGGGGAGGCCGAGGTGGTGGGCACAAATCCCGGCTCGAGGCCCATGATCTGGTCAAAATGCTCTTTAACGCGGGGAACGGAGATGCCAATAATCACCTGGGCGGTCTTGCCCGTAATGATGAGGCCCTTGGCGCCCACCGCGACAAACGACGCATTATCTGCAACGATGGAAGGGTCTGCGACCTCGACGCGCAGGCGCGTGGCGCAGTTGGTTGCGCCCACGATATTGCCAACGCCACCTAAAAGCTGAATTACCCGCTCGGCGAGGACGTGATCTTGATCGGATTGAATACTGACCTCGCCATTGGGAGATTGCTCTTTGGCAAAGCCGCTTCCCGTTAAACGATCGATTGCCGCGCGATTGGAGGCATGATTCTCGCGGCCCGGCGTCTTAAGGTCATAGACCAAGATGAGTGCTCGAAAACTAACAAAAAAGATGAGGCTAAAGGCAAGACCGATACCGAGCGCCAAAAGGTAGGAGCCGGCATGCATTCGCATAAGTGGGATGAAGTTGAAGGCCGTCATTTCCATGAGACCGCCCGAGAAGATGCCGACGATGCCAAAGAAGTTCATGGTCATGGCAAGGCAGGAGGATAGGACGGCGTAGAGCAAAAAGAGTCCGGGATAGGTGAACATAAAGAGAAACTCGAGCGGCTCGGTGACGCCGCAGACCACCGAGGCGACGATGGCGGGCAAAAGGATGACTTTAAGGCCGGCGCGGCGTTCGGGTTTGGCGGTGAAATAGAATGCTGCCGCGATGGCGGGAAGGCCAAAGAGCTTGCCCCAGCCGGTGGCGGTAAAACCTGCCCAGGGCGCAAGTTCATTTAAAGGGCGCGTGCTATGGGAGAGAATGGGGAGCAGGTTGGTCCACGTGGCGTAAATACCGTCGTGAATGACCAGATTGTCGTAATAGATGGGCATATAGAGCAGATGGTGCAGCCCCATGGGCTCGAGCGCTCGCTCCAAAAACACAAAGATGCCCACGCCGAAGGGGCCGACGCCCGCAAGTGCGTGGCGCAGCGTTTCGGTCACAGCGTATGCGAAGGGCACGATGGCGGCCGAGATGGCGGCAAGGGCAAACACGGCAAAAAAGCTGATGAGGTAGACCAGCGAGGAACCCGAGAAGGTGCCGAGCCAATCGGGAACCTTGGCATCGTAGAAGCGGTCATGGATGGCAACGACGGTTGCCGACACCGCCAGCGGGCCGATAATGCCGGTGTCGAGCGTCTTGATGCCGTCGATGACGGTGATGCCGCTGGCGGGGGTCAAAGATGATGGGTACTTAAGTCCAAGGTTGTCTCCGCTCAGCTTAATGATCTCGCTCAAAAAGAAGCAATAGGCAAAATAGGCCACGAGTGCCTCGAGGCAGCAGCGTGCCGGTTGCTTTTGGGCAAGACCGATAGGCAGCGCTACGGCAAAAAGGAGCGGGAGACGTTTAAAGACCGTCCACGAGCCGCGCTGAATGATAGTCCAGAAAACGTACCAGGGGGTTCCGTATACGGCGAGGTCGCCGACGATATCCACGGTCGTTGCGAGGGCGGAGATGCCGACCATGAGGCCTGATATAGAAAACAGCATGGCGGGCGCGAACATGGCTCCGCCAAAACGTTGGATTTTCTGCAGCATAATATGCCTTCCGGATGCAACATGCTGTGCGAGCAAGAACGTTTAAACAATGAACTCATTGTAGAGGACTGGCTGCTTGCCGCATTGACGGTTTTGATTCGGTCCGATTTGGGTTTCGGGGGAACCGTCGACGGTAAATAATCCGTGCTTTACCGATAATCGGTTTAAACAACTTTAAGAAATGCTATCGTGCCTAGCCATACATATTCATTAGAGGTGAAATCATGCCAAAAGCGATTTACGAAGGAATCTACCGCGAGATCCGTTCGCGCATCATCAACGGGACCTATGCGTTTCAGGAGATGCTGCCAACCGAAGCCGAGCTGACCGCGGAGTTTGGCTGCACGCGCAATACCGTTCGACGCGCCTTGAGCATGCTGGCCGACCAGATGTTTGTGCAGCCTATACACGGTAAGGGCGTGCGCGTTATTTGGCTTAAGGGCGAAACCGACATGCTGGGCGCACTCGAAGAGGTTGAGTCGTTTGGCGAGTTCGCAAAACGCAACAATGCCGTCGCATCGACCGAGGTCAAGTCTTTTGAACATTTGATTTGCACTGAGCAACTCTCTCGTCGCCTGGGCTTTAAGGTGGGCGAGGAGCTGATTCGCGTAGTGCGTGTCCGAAGCCTCAACGGCAGCGCGCGCCAAGTGGACCATGGCTACTTTTTGGCGTCGATCGCCAAGGGCCTGACCCCCGAGATCGCGGCGGATTCTATCTACGGCTATCTGGAGCACAAGCGCGGCGTCAAAGTGATGGCGAGCCGTCGTACGGTGAGCGTCGAGCTTGCCAATGATGAGGACTGCAGCTACTTGGACCTTGGCAAGTACAACTGCGTCGCCGTTATGGAGAGCCAGTCGTACACCTCGGACGGCATCTTATTTGAGGTGACGCACGCTCGCACACACCCCGAGATCTTCCACTACCGCGTTAACTCCAAGCGATAGCCGGCTAGCTCGCAGCCTGACGAGACTCATGCCCTCAAAGCGAAAACGCCCGGTCAAACCGACGATGCATCGGCTTGATCGGGCGTTTTCTCTGCATTCGATAACAAATAATTGTTTATACAAAACTTGTCAAGTATCAAGTCGAAATTACCGTTCACCGAAGTTTTTCTACCGCTCTAGTAATACTTGTTCAAACAACTAGCCAAATAGCGTATTGTACAAGTCAGCAAAAGGGGCAAAGTCCCCGAGCCAATCTCCGAAGGCGGCGGCAAAGGGTGCCGCCACGGTGTGAAAGGGTGGATTGTAATGAAGAACGAAATGAGCAGAAGGCAGTTCCTGGGCTTTGCTGGTTCCGCGGCTGCGGTTCTTGGTCTGGGCCTCGTGGGCTGCGGTGGTTCTGCCGGCTCTGGCTCCTCTGCTTCTGGTGACGCTGCCGAGGTCTACTTCCTCCAGTTCAAGCCCGAGGTCGACAAGGAGTGGAAGGAGATCGCCAAGGCGTACAAGAAGGAGAAGGGCGTCGAGGTCAAGATCGTGACCGCCGCCTCCAACACCTACGAGGAGAAGCTCAAGTCCGAGATGTCCAAGAGCTCCGCTCCGACGCTGTTCCAGGTCAACGGCCCCACCGGCCTTAAGAACTGGAAGGACTACTGCGCCGATCTTTCCGACACCAAGCTCCGCGGCGAGCTCATCGACGACTCCCTGGCGCTGCAGTCCGACGGCAAGGATCTGGGTATCGACTGGGTTCAGGAGAGCTACGGCATCATTTACAACAAGGAGCTCCTCGAGAAGGCCGGCTACAAGGCCGAGGACATCAACTCCTTCGACAAGCTGAAGGCTTGCGCCGATGACATCCAGGCCCGCAAGGACGAGCTCGGCGTTGACGGTGCCTTCACTTCCGCCGGTATGGATGACTCCTCCAGCTGGCGCTACACCACGCACCTCGCCAACCTCCCGCTCTACTACGAGTTCGAGAAGGAGCACAATCAGGAGGACGACGAGATCAAGGGCGAGTATCTCGACAACTTTAAGCAGATCTTCGACCTGTACATCACCGACTCCACCTGCGATCCTTCGCAGCTCGCCTCCAAGACCGGTGACGACGCCACCAACGAGTTCGCAACCGGCAAGGCCGTCTTCTACCAGAACGGCTCTTGGGCCTACGCCGACCTCACCAAGGCCGGTATGACCGACGACCAGCTCGGCATGCTGCCGATCTACATCGGCGTCGACGGCGAGGAGAACCAGGGCCTGTGCTCCGGCGGCGAGAACTACTGGTGCGTCAGCTCCCAGGCTTCCGAGGATGCCCAGAAGGCCACCGAGGACTTCATGTATTGGTGCGTCACTTCTGACACCGCCACCAGCATCATCGCTGACAAGATGGGTCTGACCGCCCCGTTCAAGAGCGCTAAGGAGACCACCAACGTCTTCTCTCAGCAGGCCGTTGCTATGGCCAAGGACGGCAAGAAGACTGTCGCTTGGGACTTCGTTTACATCCCCTCCGAGGAGTGGAAGAAGAACCTCAAGCAGGCTCTCATCGCTTATGCTGCCGACAACACCAAGTGGGACGGCGTCAAGAACGCCTTCGTCGATGGCTGGAAGACCGAGAAGGCTGCTTCCGAGTAAGCAGTTGCTGCCCAAGCTATCTGATTAGCGACAGGGGGCGGGCAGACGTAGGTTTGCCCGCCCCCTGCATATTGAAAGGACCCTTCTATGGGCAAAGCACTCAAGCGCTGGTGGCCGCTCTTTATGCTGCCCACGTGCCTGGCGTTTATGATCGGGTTCGTGATTCCCTTTATCCAGGGTTTCTATCTCTCGTTCTGCCAGTTTATTACCATCAATAACGCGCACTTTGTCGGTATCGAGAACTACGTGCGCGCACTGACCGACCCGCAGTTTGCCACGTCGTTCTTCTTTACCGTGGCGTTTGCCTTCCTGTCGACGGTGCTCATCAACGTGATCGCGCTGGCCATTGCGCAGGCGCTCACCCGCAAGGCGCTCAAGGGCACCAACATCTTCCGTACGATTTTCTTTATGCCTAACCTGATTGGCGGCATTGTACTGGGTTACATTTGGCAGATTCTGATCAACTGCCTGCTCTCCAACGTGGGTGCCCAGCTTATCGCCCTCAACTCCGCCGCTGGCTTCTGGGGCCTTATCATCCTGACCCTGTGGCAACAGGTCGGCTACATGATGATCATCTACATCGCCGGTCTGCAGTCCATTCCGTCTGATTACATCGAGGCCGCCAAGGTCGACGGCGCTACGGCATGGCAGACGTTTTGGAAGGTTAAGATCCCCAACCTGATGCCGACCATCACCATCTGCCTGTTCCTGTCCATCACCAACGGCTTTAAGCTGTTCGACCAGAACCTCGCCCTTACCGGTGGTGCCCCGGCGCACTCCACCGAGATGCTCGCCCTGAACATCTACAACACGTTCTATTCGCGTGCTGGCATCGCATGGCAGGGCATCGGTCAGGCCAAGGCAGTTATCTTCTGCATCCTGGTTGTCGCTATTTCTATGATCCAGCTTAAGGCCACGAGGTCCAAGGAGGTGCAGCAGTAATGAAACGCGATAAGGCTATTAACCGCGCGCTCTCGATCTTCTTTACGATTCTGTCGCTCGCGTGGATCTACCCTGTGTTCATGATTGCGCTCAATTCCTTTAAGAAGGGGACCGCAATCAGCACCACCACGGCGTTCGATCTGCTCACGCCCGAGACGTTCAACGGCCTCGCAAACTACATGCACGCCCTTAACGAGCAGGGCTTTGCCTCGGCATTTATGTACTCGCTCATCATCACGGTCACGTCGGTCGTGCTGATCTTGGTGTGCTGCTCCATGTGCGCTTGGTACGTGGTTCGTGTCAACAACAAGATCTCGAACTTCTTCTATTACCTGTTCGTGTTCTCGATGGTCGTGCCCTTCCAGATGCTCATGTTCACGCTGTCCAATTTGGCGGACCGCATCGGCTTCAACACGCCGTTCAACATCTGCTTTATCTACCTCGGCTTTGGCGCGGGCCTGGCGGTCTTTATGTTCGCCGGTTTTGTAAAGAACATCCCGCTCGAGATCGAGGAGGCGGCCATGATTGATGGCTGCAACCCGGTCCAGGTGTTCTTTAAGATCGTCCTTCCCATCATGAAGCCCACCTATCTTTCGGTCGGCATCCTCGAGACCATGTGGGTCTGGAACGACTATCTGCTGCCCTACCTTACGCTCGACTCCACCAAGTACAAGACCATTCCTATCTTGATCCAGTACTTCCGCGGCGGCTACGGCCACGTCGAGCTCGGCCCCATGATGGCCTGCATCATGATGGTCGTTATCCCCATCGTCATCATGTACATCCTCTGTCAGAAGTACATCATCGACGGCGTGGTGGCAGGTGCCGTCAAGGGCTGATGCCGTAACTGTTTTGCAAGTTTCTGCGGCGCCCCTCAGCGCGGCGCCGCGTATCGAAAGGTAGAGACATGGCCGAGATCGTTCTCAAACATGTTCAGAAGGTGTATCCCAACAACGAGTCAAAAAAGAAGGGCTTCTTTGGCAAAAAGAAGAAGACCGAGGAGAAGAAACACAACCTCAAGGTTACCGAGGACGGTGTGCTCGCTGTAGAGGACTTCAACCTCACCGTTCACGACCAGGAGTTCGTCGTCCTCGTTGGCCCCTCTGGCTGCGGCAAGTCCACGACGATGCGCATGGTCGCCGGCCTGGAGGACATCACCTCGGGCGATGTGCTCATCGATGGCAAGCGCGTCAACGACGTGGCACCCAAGGACCGCGACATCGCCATGGTGTTCCAGAGCTATGCTCTGTACCCCAATATGACGGTGTACGAGAACATGGCGTTTACGCTTGAGCTCAAGAAGGTCCCCAAGGACGAGATCGACCGCAAGGTTCGCTCCGCTGCCGAGATTCTGGGCATTACCGAGTACCTCGACCGTAAGCCCAAGGCGCTCTCCGGCGGCCAACGCCAGCGTGTCGCTATCGGCCGCGCCATCGTGCGTGACCCCAAGGTCTTCCTGATGGACGAGCCGCTGTCCAACCTGGACGCCAAGCTGCGTAACCAGATGCGTGCCGAGCTCATTAAGCTGCGTCACGAGATTAAGGGCACCTTCATCTACGTTACTCACGACCAGACCGAGGCCATGACCCTTGGCGACCGCATCGTGGTCATGAAGGACGGCGTTGTCCAGCAGATCGCCACGCCGCAGGAGGTCTTCAACCATCCCGCGAACATCTTCGTCGCCGGCTTCATCGGCGTGCCGCAGATGAATTTCTTCGATGCCCAGCTGGTGCGCTCGGGCAACGGCTTTACCGTCAAGACCGAGGATATGAACGTGGCGCTCGCCCCCGAGACTTGCGCTCAGCTTGCCCTCAACTGGGACGGCGGCGACGTGAAGGAGATTACGGCCGGCGTGCGTCCCGAGCAGATCCTGCTTGCCGACAAGGGCGAGGAGGGCGCGCTCCAGGGTACCGTCGAGGTGACCGAGCTCATGGGCTCGACCGAGCATGTCCACGTGACCGCTCCCGACGGCCAGTTTGTTCTGATTATCCCCGTCGTCGACCTCGAGGCCAAGGGCGCGCTCAAGGCTGGCGACACCATCTGGTTCAAGTTCGAGAAGAACGCGACCCACCTCTTCGATAAGGTCTCTGGCAAGAACCTTATCTAGGCCCGGTGCATCCAGGCCCTCCCTTTGGGCGACTGCGGTATTGCCATCCTTTTGCCGCGGTCACATATAAGGCTCCCCTCCCGTCCACTGGGCGAGAGGGGAGCCTTTCTTTGTGTTGGGGTTGTCTGGCCGGTCGTTTGTCTCGATCTGTAACAGGTAGGGCCGATTTCGGACGTTAGATGTTACAGATCGAGACGGTTCCGCCGAGCTAACCATTTCATCTAAATCTGTAACACCAAAGGCGAATTTCAGCTGCTAGATGTTACAGATCGAGATAAACCCAAAGGGTGGGGCTGGTATGTCTCGATCTGTAACAGCTGGGATCGTTTTGGTTGAGTAGTTGTTACAGATCGAGATTGTTTGGCCGAGTCGGGTCACAGGGTAACGTGCGGGCACAAAAAACGGAGCCGTGTCGCCACGACTCCGTTTCTCAAGAGGATGGGTAAGGGAAGCGAAATTAGTTCAGGTGCCAGATCTCGTCGTTGTACTGGGAGATGGTGCGGTCGGACGAGAAGGTGCCGGCGTTGGCAATATTGATGAGCGCCTTGCGCATCCAGGCGTCCTGGTCCTCGTAGTCGGCCAGCACGCGCTCCTTGGTCTGGATGTACTCCTCAATGTCGAGCAGGGCCATAAACCAGTCCTTGCCCTTAATGTCGTCGTGCAGGCGCTGCAGGCGCTCGGCATTGCCGGTCGCCATAAAGGCCGGGTTGGTGATGAAGTCCACCAGCAGTTTAATGCCGGGCTTGCGGTAGAGCACACCGGCGTCATAGGTGCCGTTGGCATAGAGCTGCTCGACCTGTTTGGACGAGGCACCAAAGGTATAAATGTTCTCGTCGCCCACGAGCTCGGCAATCTCCACGTTGGCACCGTCGAGCGTGCACAGGGTTAGGGCGCCGTTGAGCATGAACTTCATGTTGGAGGTGCCGCTCGCTTCCTTGGAGGCCAGGCTGATCTGCTCGGAGATATCAGCGGCGGGGATCACGCGCTCGGCGGCGGTGACGTTGTAGTTCTCGATCATGACAACCTGCAGGTAGGGAGCCACGTCGGGGTCGTTTGCTATCCACTGCGACAGCGTCAAGATCAGATGGATGATGTCCTGCGCGATAGTGTAGGCAGGCGCCGCCTTGCCGCCAAAGATGATGGTGACGGGGTGCTTAGGTCTGTTGCCGTTCTTGATATCGAGGTACTTCCAGATGATGTAGAGCGCGAGCATCTGCTGGCGCTTGTACTCGTGGATGCGCTTGACCTGGACGTCGATGATGGCGTTGGAGGGAATGGTCACGCCCTGCTCGAGCGCCATGAACTGGCGCATGATGGCCTTGGCCTCGACCTTGGTGGCGGCCAGGCGCTCAAGAACGTCCTTGTCGTCGGCGAACTTGGCGAGTTTGCTCAGATCGCCGGTGCTGCGCCAGTCGGTGCCGATCACATCGTCGAGCAGGCTGGCGAGCGCGGGGTTGGCCCCATGAATCCAGCGGCGGAAGGTGATGCCGTTGGTCTTGTTGGAGAACTTCTCGGGATAGATCTCGTAGAACGGATGAAGCTCGGTGTCCTCCAGGATCTTGGTGTGGAGGGCGGCTACGCCGTTGATGGAGAAGCCAAAGTGGATGTCCATGTGGGCCATGTGGACGGTGTCGTGCTCGTCGATGATGGCGACGCGCGGGTCATCGTGCTCGGCCTTCGCGATCTCATCGAGCTTGACGATAATGTCGGCGATGGCAGGGGAGACCTTCTGCAGGCTGGTGAGCGGCCACTTCTCGAGCGCCTCGGCAAGAATCGTGTGGTTAGTGTAGGCGACCATGGAGCGTACGATGGTAACGGCCTCGTCAAACTCGATGTCGTGCTCGGTGGTGAGCAGGCGAATGAGCTCGGGGATGACCATGGTGGGGTGCGTGTCGTTGATCTGGACAACGGCGTAATCGGCCAGATCGT
This sequence comes from Collinsella sp. CLA-ER-H5, assembly GCF_040092375.1. Taxonomy (NCBI): domain Bacteria; kingdom Bacillati; phylum Actinomycetota; class Coriobacteriia; order Coriobacteriales; family Coriobacteriaceae; genus Collinsella; species Collinsella sp. CLA-ER-H5. The sequence continues at coordinate 34,921 of NZ_JBBNLR010000015.1, read as the reverse complement.
GCAGGTTGCTGCCGCGCTCGACGGCCTCGTCGATCAAGAGCTGGGCGGCGTTGCTCACCATGAAGTACTCCTGATAGATGCGAAGTAGGCGGCCCTGCTCGTCGGAATCGTCGGGGTAGAGGAACAAGGTGAGGTTCTTGGCGATCTCGGTCTTGTCGAAGTCGATGGAGCTGCCGGGGACCAGGCCGTCGTCGACGCTCGCCAGGTCGAAAAGGCGCAGGCGGTTCTTGGTGGGCTGGCCGTAACCGGGCACATCGATGTTGACGAGCTTGGAGGTAACGGCAAAATCGCCGAATTCGACGGTGTAGGAGCGGTCATCGTCGACTAGGATGTCCTGCTCACCGAGCCACTCGTCGGGGACGGCCTTCTGCTGGTTGTCGACAAAGCGCTGACGGAACAGACCGTAGTGATAGTTGAGGCCCACGCCATCGCCGGTCAAGCCCAGCGTGGCGATGGAATCCAGGAAACATGCGGCCAAGCGGCCCAGGCCGCCGTTGCCGAGTGACGGCTCGACCTCGAATTCCTCGATCTTGTTGAGGTCGTGGCCTGCGGCGGTGAGCTGGTCCTTAACCTCGTCGTAGATGCCGAGGTCGATCATGTTGTTGATGAGCAGCTTACCGATCAAAAATTCGGCGGAAATGTAATAGAGCTTTTTCTTGCCGTTGTTGAGCGGGCGGGCGGCGGAGCGCTCCTGCACGAGTTTGACCAGCAGCTTGTAAATGCGACGGTCGTCGAGCTGCTCGAGCGAGGTGCCAAAAGACTGCTCGGCGAGTTCCATGAGGTTAATTTGGGGCATGTTTTCTCCTGTGATGGGTTGTTTCATGTCTGCAATTCATAAGAAGCCCGCGCGAGGGGATTGGGGTGGCCTCGCGCGGGAAAAGCAAGCGCGTCCGCACGGTGGGGAGGGGTCAGGCGCGGTAGCTCCTATTGAGGAAGCTCGATTTCGGCTTCCGACGGGATGCGGAAGTAGGTCTCGGTCCAGTCGGTGAGTTTGTGCTCGAGCTCGCGGGTGATGGCGCCGTCGAGCATGCGCCAGGTCCAGTTGCCGCCCAGTGTGGCAGGGGTGTTGATGCGCGCCTCGTTGCCCAAGTTGAGCAGGTCCTGCATGGTGTAGATGCACGTGTCGCTCACGCTGGCTGCGATGGTTCGGTTGAGTGCGTCGGTGATAGGCTCGCCGGCCTGCTGATGGGTGTACAGGGCTGCCTGCTCGCGCTGACGCGGGGTGGCCGTTCCCTCAAACCAGCCGCGCGCCGTCTCGTTGTCGTGGGTGCCCACGTAGGCGACGGTGTTGGCGATGTAGTTATGCGGCAGGTAGTACGAGTTGGTGCCCTCAAAGGCAAACTGCAGGATCTTCATGCCGGGGAAGCCCGAGTTGTCGCGCATGTCGATGACGCCGGGGGTGAGGAAGCCCAGGTCCTCGGCGATGATGGGCAGCGTGCCGAGCTTTTCCTCGAGCGTCTTGAAGAACTTGAGGCCGGGACCCTGCGTCCACGAACCGTAGGACGAATCGGGCGAGGAGAACGGCACCTCCCAATAGGCCTCGAAGCCGCGGAAGTGATCCAGGCGGATGACGTCGTACATGTCGAGGGCGGCGCGAATGCGGCCCTCCCACCAGGAGAAGCCGTCGGACTCCATGGCGTCCCAGTCGTAGATGGGGTTGCCCCAGTACTGGCCGGTGGCCGAGAACTGGTCGGGCGGCGTGCCGGCGACGCTCACGGGATTGCCGGCGGCGTCGATCTTAAAGAGCTCAGGTGTCGCCCACATCTCGACGGAGTCACGCGAGACATAGATGGGCAGGTCGCCGATGATGAGAATGTCGCGCTCGTTGGCATAGGCCTTGAGGCGGCTCCACTGGCGATCGAAGAAGTACTGCGTCATCTGGTGGTAGAGCATACGCGCCGGATGGTCGGCGCAGACCTTGGCGGAAGCCTCGCCGCGGGTGCGGAGCTCCGCGGGCCACTCCCAAAACGCCTTGAGACCGCACTCCTCTTTGACGGTCATGAACTCACAGTAGGGGATGAGCCAGTCCTCGTTGGCTTGGATAAAGCCATCGAAATCGGCTGGCTTGTCGGCGGCAAAGCGCTCAGCGGCGCGGTCGAGAATCTGACGGCGGCCGCCAAAGATAGCACCGTAGTCGACATTGCTGGGGTCGGATCCCAGATACACGCCATCGATATCGCGCTGCTCCAGATACCCTGCCTCGATAAGCTCGGCAAAGTCGATAAAGTTGGGGTTGCCAGCGCGGGCCGAGAACGACTGATAGGGCGAATCGCCATAGCTGGTCGTCGTAAGGGGCAGAATCTGCCAGTAATGTTGTTTGCACGAGGCGAGAAAATCGACGAAGTCGTAGGCATTCCAGCCAAAGCCGCCGATTCCGTATGGTCCGGGCAGAGATGAGACGGGCATGAGGACGCCGCTTGCACGCTCCATGAATGCGCTCACCAACCTTCTTGTTGTGGGGTCGGCCTGCCGATGGGTGTGCAGTCCGCCTCCGATGTTCTGATTCGATACGCCTATTGTAAAACATGTTGTTTAAACATGTACAGGCAAGATAAAAAAGTTGGTCGATTTTCGGCGAATGGCTACATGCCATGAAAAAAGCCCCGACCTCACAACGTGAGATCGGGGCAAGAACGGTATGTAGGTTTTTGCTACTCGGCGTCGGCGAAGCCGTTGGGGTTGTGGCTCTGCCAGTTCCAGCTATCGCGGCACATGTCCGCGATGTCGTACTGGGCCTTCCAGCCCATCATGCGCTCGGCCTTTGAGGCATCGCACCAGTTGGCAGCGATGTCGCCGGCGCGGCGCTCGCGGATCACGTAGGGCAGCTCCTTGCCACAAGCCTTGGAGAAGGCGGCGATGACCTCGAGTACCGAGGTGCCGGTGCCGGTGCCCAGGTTAAAGATCTCGACGCCGGTTTTGCCGTTCATCCAGTTAAGGGCGGCAACGTGACCAGAGGCCAGATCGCACACGTGGATGTAGTCGCGCACGCCGGTGCCGTCGGGGGTGGGGTAGTCGTTGCCAAAGACCTGAACGGCCTCGAGCTTGCCCACGGCGACCTGGGCGACATAGGGCACCAGGTTGTTGGGGATGCCCTTGGGGTCCTCGCCGATCAGGCCCGACGGATGAGCACCGATGGGGTTGAAGTAACGGAGCAGCACGACGTCCCACTCGGGGTCGGCGGTGTGGACGTCCATAAGGATCTGCTCGATCATCCACTTGGTCCAGCCATAGGGGTTGGTTGCGGGCTTCTTGGGGTCTTCCTCGGTGACGGGCGGGTTGTCCGGGTCGCCGTAGACGGTCGAGGAGCTCGAGAAGATGATGGACTTGCAGCCATGGTTGCGCATGACGTCGATGAGCACCAGGGTGTTCTCGATGTTGTTGTGGTAGTACTCGACGGGCTTGCTCACCGACTCGCCGACGGCCTTAAAGCCGGCAAAGTGGATGACACGGTCGATCTGATGGGTATCGAAGATCTTGTTCATCGCATCGCGGTCGAGCACGTTGGCCTTGTAGAAGGTGAGGTTCTTGGCGGCTTCGTCGCCCACGATGGTCTTGGCGCGGTCGACGGCGACGGCGCTGGAGTTGGAGAGATCATCGACGATGACGACCTGGTAGCCACCCTCGAGCAGCTGAACGACGGTGTGCGAGCCGATAAAACCGGCGCCACCGGTAACGAGGACGCAGGTGTCTTTGGGGTCGAGTGCTTTGGACATGTAGTCTCCTATCGAATCAGGAACACTTCTAGAGGGGAGTATAGCGCAGGCGGGGACGCCCAAATGGTGCACTGTAGGAAAAGCAGAGGATTATGTTAACGTACTCATATAAGAGCTTGCTCAATTGTTACCTCAAATTTGACAATTGCTTACGAGCCGCCGACCTTGTAGTTTCCTGCCGTTCGTGGAAATCGTTGGGACGCGCCATATGTACGCTAATATGTATGAGTTGAGCGACATATAAATAAGCATGTAACGGAGTACATATGTCACCAAACAGCGATTCCATCCTTTCCCAGGAGCTCTCGCGCCGCACTGCCCTTAAGGCCCTGTTCGGCGCCGCTTCTGCGGCAGTTCTTTTTGGCCTGCCCACTCGCGCCCATGCGGCGGAGGCTTCCAAAGAAACCACCGATAAATTGAATGCCGCCCAGGCCCAACTCGACGAGGTTCAGGCCCAGCTCGACAGCATCGCAAATGAGTATGCGGCGCTGGCCAACAAGAATGCCCAGACCCTCAACGATATCGAGGGCGTACAGGGCCAGATTGACAGCACGCAGGCGCAGATTGACGAAAAGAAGGCCGAGCTCAAAAAGAAGCGCGACGATCTTTCCGATCGCGTTTCCGCCAGCTATAAATCGGGCGGTACCAACATCCTGTCGCTGCTGCTCGCTTCGGGTTCGTTTGAGGAGCTCGTCGCCAATGCGCACTATGTTGAGAAGATCAACAAGAGCGACCGCGACGCAATCGAGGACATTCAGACCATCCAGGAAGAGCTCGATGCGCAAAAGACAGAGCTTGAGTCGCAGAGGGCCGACTTAGAGAAGCTCAAGGACCAGCAGACCGCCCAGATGCAGGACATGCAGGCCAAGCAGCAAGAGGTCCAGACCGTGCTGAACGGTCTTTCCGACGACGTCAAGGAGCTCATGGCTCAGCGTGATTCCGAGATTCTCGCTGCCGCCCAGGCCGAGGAGGCCGCTAGGAAGGCCGCCGCTGCCGCGGCTGCCGCGAACAAGAACAATTCCTACTCGGGTGGTTCGAGCTCGGGCGGTGGATCGTATGCGCCCGGAACTCCGCAGCAGAATGCCGGCTCGGGCAAGCAGCAGGCCGTCGTCAACGCGTGCTACTCCACGCCTTCGCCGGGTCAGAACTGGTGCGCGGCGTGGGTTACCAATGTCTTCCGTAACGCCGGCGTTGGCTACTTTGGCGGCAACGCGTGTGACATGTTCAACGCCTGGTGCTATAGCTCCGACCGCTCGGCGCTGCAGGTGGGCATGATCGTGGCCGACTCCTCGCATAGCGGCACGGGTGCTCCGGGCCTTATCTACGGTCATGTGGGTATCTACGTTGGCGGCGGCATCGTTATGAGCAACGAGGGTGCCATTACGTCTAAGTCGCTTGATTCGTTTATTAGCTTCTATGGTACTGGCTCTGGCGTGCGTTGGGGCTGGCTTGGCGGTATTGCGCTGTCGTAACGGCGGTTTGAAGTAAGTTGGTCCGTGGCTGCCCGGAAGGCATTAGGTTGCCTGCTCGGACAGTCCTGCTCGCACGGAGAGCACATTAAGTGCTCTCCGGCTCGTGCGGAACTCGCGATCAACCTAATGCCTTTCGGGCAGCCACGGACCTCTCGGATCCAATACGCCACACGCCGGACTGGGTTATCAGAATAAATATGGTGAAGGCCCCTTTCGGGGCCTTCTTTGTTAAAGGAATTCGCCTACTCGGTGGACTTCGGGTTCTAGGTCTACGTCGAACTGCTCTTTGACTTTGGCTTGGATGTCGCGGATGAGTTCGTCAACGTCGGCGGCGGTGGCGTGGTTGGCGTTGACGATAAAACCGCAGTGCTTTTCGCTTACCTGCGCGCCGCCAACGGCGTGTCCTCGCAGGCCGGCATCCATGATGAGTTTGCCGGCAAAGTAACCCTCGGGGCGCTTGAAAGTGGAGCCGGCGCTCGGCATGTCGAGCGGCTGCTTGTCCTCGCGGCGCTGGCGGTAGTCGTCCATGTCGGCCTTGATCATCGCGGCGTTGCCCGGGGCGAGATTGAAGGTGGCCGAAAGCACGATAAAGCCGTCATCGGCGATGCGGCTCTTTCGATAACCCAGGTTGAGCTCGTCGACATCGAACTCGATGATATTGCCGCTGCCGCGGGTGCCGTCGTCGAGCTGGCGAGCGGGTTTGTAGACGCGCACGGACTCCAGCACATCGGCCATGCAGGCACCGTAGGCACCGGCGTTCATGTAGCAGGCGCCGCCGACCGATCCGGGGATGCCCGAGATGGGCTCCATGCCGGTGAGACCGGCCTCGGCTGCCGCGGCTGCGACATCGGAAAGCAGCGCGCCGGCTGCCGCCGTGACGTGCGTGCCGTCGATCGTAATGTCGGAGAGGCCTTCGCCCAGCGCCACGACGACGCCGCGGATGCCCTTGTCGCCGACGAGTAGGTCGGAGCCGTTGCCCACGATGGTGAGGGGCAGATCGCAGCGATAGCAGGTATCGAGCGTGGCGACGAGGCCCTGCTCGGTATCGGGCGTGACAAAGACGTCGGCCGGGCCGCCGATCTTAAACGTGGTGTGCTCGCGCATGGGCTCGCTCATCAGTACGTTGTCCTCGCCGGCAACGCCAGCAAGCGCGCACAGCAGGTCCTCGTTAAAAAAGTCGTTCTCGTGCATACGAATATCCGCCTTTTGGTGGTCGTTGTCATCAATCGATTGCAATATACCCCACCCGGACGGATTTGGTGCGCTGGCGGCGATAAAACAGCCGTCTACCGGATTGGTAAAGTGTTTATCACCGAGGTAGAGGGGTAGTCGCTATACTTTCAAGAGATTGCGCGTAAACCCGGAAGGAGCGAGATGGCCAACAAAGTCACCCTCAAGCAGATCGCCCAGGAGGTGGGGCTTTCCCCCTCGTCGGTCTCGCTTGTGCTCAATAATCGGCCCTGTCGCATCTCGGAAGAAAACCGCAAGCTCATCAAAGAGGTCGCGGCGCGCAACCACTATGTTCCCAACCAGATCGCGCGCAGCCTGGTCATGCGCGAGTCGCGCACCCTGGGCCTTATCGTCCCTAACATCGAGAGCCGCTTTTTTGCCTCGCTCGCCGGTAGCCTGGAAAAGCGCTGCCGCGAGGACGGCTATGCGCTCTTCATTACCAGCTCGGGCGGAAGCGCCGATGACGATCTGGAGCTGCTGCGCCAGCTGGTGACGCGCGGCGTTGATGGCGTCTTCCTGGTCGTAGGCGACGAGTTCTCCGACGACCGCGCCCTGCGCGAAGAAGTCAGCCATCTGCCTATCCCTGCCGTGATGGTCGACCGTGCCATTGAGGGGCTCGAGTGCGACAAGGTGATGTTCGACCACGAGATGGGTGGCTACATGGCCACTCGCTATCTGATCGAGCAGGGCCACCGTCGCATTGCCTGCTTGGTTAACGCGCGCCGTTCCAATACGGGGCGTAAGCGACTTGCCGGCTATGAGCGCGCGCTGCGCGAGGTTGGCCTGCCTATCGACGCACGTTTGGAGTTTGAGAGCGAGTACTACATTCCGAGTGCCTATGAGGCCTCGGAGGCGGTGCTCGCAACTGATGCCACCGCTGTGTTCGCAAGTTCGGATAACATCGCCCTCGGTCTGCTCAAGCGCTTGCACGAGATGGGGAAGAGCATCCCGGGCGATATCTCGGTGGTGAGCTATGACAACTCGGCGGCCGACGTTCTCTTTGAGCCGGCGCTGACCGCGATTGAGCAGGATCCTGGTGTCCTTGCGGAGCATGCTTTTGGCTGCATGTCCAAGCGTCTTGCCGGTAGGGGCGGCAGGCGTGCCGAAGAGGTCGTCCTGGAGCCGGCGCTTATCGTTAAGGGCAGCGTGCTCGAGCTTACCGAATGTAGCTAAGCGTACTTGTTTGTTTGCATAGATTGCATGCGGAGTGTCCGCTATTTGCCGGCGGGGCCGGGGTGCCTGCCTTGTTTTGAAAAGTGGGCTTCGCGAACTTCTCAAAACAAGGCAGGCACCCCGGCCCTCGTCCGTAAACTCTTCCGCTGGGCGAGCCATAGACGCCGCGTACCGATACGGTAAAGTGGCGGCTTGAAATTGGTGCTATATTCAGCTTGAGTTGTTTAATGCTAGTACGGGAGGGTGATATGGGGCTGTTCAAGAAGAAAAACCCGCAGGATGCCTTTGATCCCGATGTGTTTACCATCACGGATACGATTTTGGACCCACCGCGGTTTACGTTTTTGCCGGCTATCTACCAGGATGCCACGCGCCGCAAGTGGGCCGTGCATCAGCGCGGCGGCGAGCCGAAGATTTTTGACTATGCGGATGTGCTGCAGTGCGAGATTGCCGAGACCGGAAATCCCGAGGATGTGCCGGAGCTCAGCAAACGCGAACTGGCTCAGCAGATTTTGATTAATCCAGCTCAGGCTACCAAAAACAACGCTGCCAAGCGTAATATGTGCCTTGGTATGGGTGTCATCGTTGTCGTGCAAACCGGCAAGGATGAGATTTCGAAGCTTGAGATTCCGGTGACCGCGGGCGAAGTCAAGCGAGACTCCGGCCTATATCGGTCGTATCGGAACGTTGCGGAGCAGATCAAAGAAGCCTTCGACGCCATGAGGCGTCCGGAGCAATGATTCCTGCAGCATCAAGCAGTTGAGGAGTCTTGCCCATGTCGAGTGAACCATATGCGATTCCGCCCAAAGACCGCGCCTTTGAGGGCATTCTTTGGTATATCAAACATTATGACCTGCAGAGTGGCGACCGGCTGCCCGCCGAGCGTGTGCTCTGTGAAGAGCTGGGCGTGTCGCGCACGGCGTTGCGTGCTGCGATCACGCGCCTTATTTCGTGCGGAACTTTGGAAAGCCGCCGCGGTTCGGGCACCTATGTGTGTCCTCCCAAACCGCTGAACATCTTTCAGGAAACATGGAACTATACGCAGGCGGTGGAGAGGGTTGGCTCAAAGTCGACCGCGCGCCTGGTTTGGTCCAAGGTCGTGTATGCCGATATCGATCTTGCCCAAAAAGCCCAGATCGACCTGGGCATGCCGCTCTTCTGCATTCGGCGCGTGCGTGTGGTCAACGGTTCCCCGGCATCGATCGAGACGGCTTACGTCAATCTGTCTTTGTGCCCCTCGCTTCCCGATCACGATTTTGAGCAGGAAAGCCTCTACGACGTTTTGCTCAAGGAGGGGAATGTCCATGTGACGCACGGCAAGGAGCATATTTCCATCAGCCGTCTGAACGCCGACGAGGCCAAGTTGCTGAATGCTCAGGAGGGCACGCCGGTGTTTTACAAGGCTTCGCACGAGCGCGACGAGACCGATGGCTTTGTCGAGTATTGCAAGTCCGTGATTCTGCCGACCAAGTATCGTTTTGCCGATAACGGCGAGGCAGACGGCGTTGCGACGAAGGTGGGTGTCGAATGGCTGATGCAGTAGAAGACTTGCCGGTTTACAAACAAATTCGCCGCTGCATTGCGGAGCGAATCGAGCGCGGCGACTACCCGACGGGCTCGATGATTCCGTCCGAAAACGAGCTGGCCGAGGAGTTTGGCACGACACGCCTGACAATCCGAAGCGCCATGGACGAGCTGGTCAAAAGTGGCCAGATTCGTCGCGTGCAGGGCAAAGGCGCCTTTGTGGGACACAAGTGGTTTGACGAGCACGAACGCAAGGGCGGCTTCCGCCAGTCGGTTCTGGCATCGGGCGCGACGCCGTCGGTGCGCATCCTGGCGCGCTCCAAACGCTACGCCGGCCCGTATTATGCCGACTTGTTTGGCATCGCCGAGGACGATCTGCTTTACTCGGTGCGCCGCCTCAACTGCATCGATGGTGAGCCCGTATCGATCGAGATGACACTGATTCCGTGCCTGCTGTTTCCGGGCATCGAAGACGTGGACATTTCGGTCTTCAGCCTGTTCGAGACCTACGATATGTTGGGACGCAAGCCAGATCAGTCGGTAGAGAAACTCGATATCGAGGCGCTGGGCGCACGCGATGCGAGTTTGCTCAATCTTGAGCCGGGCGATCTGGCGCTCGTGCTGGAAGGCCTGACCTATGACTCGAGTGGGCAGGCAATCGAGCATGCCAAGTCTTTTACCCGCGGCGACGCCGGCGGATATACCTACAACTATTAGCGTCTAGAGCGTCCCTGCGCATGGCGGGGGCGCTCGTTTTTACGGATATATGTCGCTTGACCGATGAGCGGCAAAAACTGACCGTCTACCGAGAGGGGAGGATGAAATCATAAAATCGGTATTAAAAACGGCTAACCTGTAATCGTTCACTGGTATTAAGAACCTTTGAATTGTTGAGCTTGGGGCCAAGATGTCCACAAGGTTAAGCGGTGCGACGGGGCGGCAAGCCCGTTCATTCCGTGCGACAATTCAAACTGCTCGTGAAAGGAGCGGGAATGAAGGAGACCGAGAAGATCGAGATCATGCACTTCGACCAGGAGGGCTACCTCGAGGACGGCAGGAACGTCTACGAGGCCGGCAAGAAGATGACCGCCCTGGCCGACCGCGTGCACGAGGAGGGCTACGACGCCGTCTTCCTGATGGGCGTCGGCGGCACCTGGGACGAGTTCATGCAGCTCGAGTACCTCATGAACAAGTTCGGCGACCGCGACCTCGAGGTCTACCTGATCCACGCCGCCGAGTGGAACGTCATGGGCCACAAGCGCATGACCGACAGGTCCGTCGTGCTGACCGCCTCCGAGTCCGGCACCACCCCCGAGGTGCTCGAGGCCGTCGGCAAGATGAGGGAGATGGGCGTGCGCGTCTTCGCCATGACCAACCCCGAGGGCAAGATCGGGCAGGCCGTGGGCGCCGAGAACTGCGTCATGATGGCCTCCGACCACGGCGCCGGCGGCTGCGAGAAGGGCTACTACCTCGCCGACTGCTTCGGCCTGCGCCTGCTCAACCGCCGCGGCTGCTTCCCCAAGTTCGACCTGTTCATCGAGCAGACGAAGGACGTCTGGAAGGACATGCTCGACATCCGCAAGCGCTTCGAGCCGCGCGCCGAGGAGCTCGCCAGGAAGTACGCGCTGGCCGACTACACCATGTTCATCGGCTCGGGCGCGCTGTGGGGCGAGACCATCCTGTACTCCATGTGCCTGCTCGAGGAGATGCAGTGGAAGCGCATCCGCCACATCACCTCGCACGACTTCTTCCACGGCACGCTCGAGCTGCTCGAGCCCGGCGTCCCGGTGTTCCTGTTCATGGGAGAGGACGAGTGCCGCGCCCTCGACGAGCGCGTCCGCGCCTTCCTCACCAGCGGCGTGACCGGCGACGAGGACTACGTCATCATCGACACCGCCGAGTACGCGATCCCGGGCCTGGACGACGACTTCCGCGTCATCGTGTCCCCCTGGATCCTGTCCGTGCTGACCACCGACCGCCTCGCGCGCAACTACGAGCTGGTCACCAAGCACAACCTCAAGTACCGCCGCTACTACCACCAGTTCGACTACTAATTTCATTTGGGGGAAACCGCAATGAGGCAATACATCTTTGCCAGCCACGCGCATTTTGCGACCGGCATCAAAGAGAGCACCGAGCTGCTCTCGGGCGCGCGCGATAACGTCCACGACCTGTCGATGTTTGTCGACGGCCGCACCGACGTCGCCGAGGAGGCCGCCAAGCTCCTGGCGACCTTCGACCCCGCCGACGACGTAATCGTGTGCACCGACCTGTTTGGCGGCAGCGTCAACAACGAGTTCACCAAGATCGTCCAGACGCGCCCCAACACCTACCTGGTTGCCAACATGAATCTGCCGCTGCTGATCCAGCTGCTCTTTTCGGACCAGGAGGCTCCCGCCGATCAGGTTATCCGCGAGATCCTCGCGGCTGACGACACGCGCGTCAAGTTTGTCAACGACCTGCTGACCGATGCGGATGACGAGGAAGAGTTCTAGTCACCGCCTGCTATTAATGGGGCCGGGTTTCCGGCATGAGACCTTTGGGGGTCAATCATGATTCAACTGCTTCGCGTCGACCATCGTCTGCTTCATGGCCAGGTGGCCGTCTCTTGGGTCCAGGGCTTGGGCTCCGACTGCATCTTCTGCGTTGGCGACAAGGTTGCCAACGATCCCGTCTGGAAGACTACGCTCAAGATGGGAAAGCCGGCCAACGTCAAGCTCGTCATCAAGGACATGGAGCACGCCATCGAGGCCATCAACTCCGGTGTTACCGATAAGTACAAGATGATCATCTGCGTCGCCAGCATCGCCGAGGCCAAGCAGCTTGTCGACGGCTGCCCGCAGATCACCTCCATCAACCTGGGCAACACCAAGTCCAAGGACGAGCAGCGTCCCGATGCCCGTAAGATCTCCCGCCAGATCTTTGTGACTGCTGCCGAGGAAGAGGACATTCGTGAGCTCGTCGGCCGCGGTGTCGAGGTCGAGATTCGCGCTCTGGCCGACGACCCCAAGGTCGATGCCCTAAGCGCCCTCTAATTGGGAACCACGGGCGGCGCGCACGGCGCCGCCCCTATTCGTGGGCGTACCGGATAAACGCTTTACCCGTTACCCCCATCTACCGTTCACCGGGAGTACACGCCCGTTGAGCGATTGGTATTAAATAGTTTTCTCATGACTATATAATTGGTATCAAATCATTTGCACCGGTTTAGGTGTTAACAGCACACCGGTACAAGCTGGATCTGTCTAGGCGATTGTCGGCATGGAAAAGGGCGCGCTGACAAGTCGGGAATCGCCGCGCGGATCCAAGAGGGATCAAAGGGAGGAACAATGCTTGTTCAAGCGATCCTCATCGGACTTATCGCTGCCTTCGGTAAGCTCGATTATCAGCTCGGTACGCTCTATGCGTTCCGCCCGATCGTTCTGTGCCCGCTCGTCGGCATAGTCCTCGGGGACCTGCAGTCCGGCCTCGCCATCGGTGCGAGCCTCGAGCTGCTCTTCATGGGTTCAATCTCCATCGGCGCTTACGTGCCGCCCGATGAGTGTATTGGCGGTGTGCTCGCCTGCGCCTTCGCTATTCAGCTGGGTCAGAGCACCGAGGCCGCTATCGCGCTCGCGATGCCCATCGCCACTCTGTGCCTGGCCATTAAGAACGTCGTCAACGCCGGTATGCCCCTTCTGGTCGACCGTGCCGACGTCTTTGCCAGCAAGGGTAACCTCAAGGGTATCTACGCTATGCACTGGATTATCGGTCTCGTGATTGTCGTCCTGGCCTTTATCCTGTGCTCGGTCTCCTTCTATCTGGGTGCCGACGCTGTTCAGGGCCTGCTCGACTTCATCCCGACGTTCGTCCTCGATGGCTTTGGCGTCGCAGCCAACATCCTGCCTGCCATGGGCTTCGCCATGCTCGGCCGTCTGGTGCTTACCAAGCAGCTCGTGCCGTTCTACTTCCTGGGCTTCCTGCTGTGCTCCTATGCCAACGTGCCCGTCCTCGGCGTCGCCCTGATCGCAATCATCATCGGCATCGACAAGTACGACCTGCTGGGCCTTGGTGGCGCCCAGTCCCAGCTTTCTGTGGAAGGGGATGAGGACGATGACTTCTAATTCCGAGAACCAGATTACTCGCTCCGACCTCATTAAGAGCGCCGTGAACACCGGCGCCCTGGGCATGGAATTCTCCTGGACCTACTACAAGCAGATGAACATTGCCTTCTGCCTGATGGTCGCCAACATGCTCAAGAAGATCTATGCCGGCCGTCCCGATGATTACGCCGAGGCCTTGCACCGTCACAGCGCATTCTTCAACATCACCCCGCAGCTCGCTCCCTTCGTGGGTGGCATCGCGATGGCCATGGAAGAAAAGGTCGCTCGTGGCGAGGTTGAGCCCGAGAGCGTCAACGACATCAAGGCCGCCCTCATGGGTCCGCTTTCCGGCCTGGGTGACTCCTTCTTCCTGTCCACCCTGCGCGTCGTCGCCGCTGCCGTGGGCATCAGCCTGTGCCAGGCCGGCAACGTCTTTGGCCCCATCGCCTTCCTGCTCGTCTACAACATCCCGGCGTTCCTGATTCGTATCTTTGGCGCTATCAAGGGTTATGAGCTAGGCATTGGCTTCCTCGACGAGGCTCAGAAGACCGGCCTGATGCAAAAGATCATGGCCTGCGTCGGCATTGTCGGCGTTATGGTCGTCGGCGCCATGAGCAAGGACATGTTCTGGGCTTCGTTGCCCATCGCCATCGGTCAGGGCGACTCCGCCCAGACTCTCCAGGACATCCTGGACGGCATCATGCCCGGTATGCTCGGTATGGCCGCCTTCTGGCTCTACTACTGGCTGCTCTCCAAGAAGATCAACCCGATGGTCCTGATCCTCTGCACCATGGTCGTGGGCATTATCGGCGCTTACTTTGGCGTGCTTGCCTAATATGTTCGAATCGCGCTTCCATCGCGTCTAACGGTTGCGTCGATCTTTGGGGGGCTTGTCGCATCTGCGGCGGCCCCCTGTTTTTTAAAACTCCGTACGAAAGGGGAGGGCTATGGTCGTACCCGAGCTTTCGCTCATGAACATCAACCATCGTTACTACAGCATCGAGACGTTTTTTAAGGCTGCAGGTGAGGCCGGCTATCGCAATATCGAGCTGTGGACCGGCTCGATGCACCTGTATGTGGATTGCCATGAGCACGATTCGGTGGATAAGATTCGCGATCTTGCCGCCCAATACGGTATCAAGATCGTGTGCGTGTGCCCCGAGCAGAACAACCCCAAGCCGTGGAACGTCGCGGTGCGCGGTGAGGCGGGCCAAAAACGCATCCTCTCGTACTTTAAGAATGTGATCGACGTTGCCGTTGAGTTGGGCGTGCCGCAGATTCTGGTGACGAGTGGTTGGGCCTATCTGGACGAGCCGGCTGAGGACGCCTGGGCCCGCAGCGTTGCCATGCTGCGCTCGGTGTGCGACTACGCCGATACGCGCGGTATTCGCGTCGCGCTCGAGGCCCTGCAGCCGTCGGAGTCCGTGTTGGTCAACACCGCACAGGATGTCGCGCGCATCCTCGAGGCGGTCGATCGCCCCAACCTGAAGGCATGTATCGACTTTGGCGCCATGGAAGTTGCCGGCGACACAATCGACGGCTACTTTGAGGTTTTGGGCGACAAGATCGTTCACACCCACTTTGTCGATGTGGGCGGTGGCACGACGCATCTTGCCTGGGGCGACGGCGAGCGTGATATGCGTGCCGACCTCGAGGCACTCATGCGCCACGGCTATACGGGCTATGTCTCGGCCGAGACGTGTGACGGCCGCTACTATCAGGATCCGTCCAAGGCGACGACTCAGGTTATCGAGATGTATCGCCGTGTGACAGCGGAGATGGAAGCCGAATAACTAAACTGCGCGGTTGCGCCGGAAACGCTTGGGCGGGTCTGGCGCAACGCTTTTATAGCTGGCGAGTTGTGGGGAACCCGTTGGCAGTAGCGCTCGAAATAGACAACTATTGGCGTTGTAATACCACTCGGGCGAGGAAACCGACCGTTCGCCGCAAATCTCCGTGAGTTTGGATTGGTATTAAATAACAAGCAATCGTATGGCTATAATTGGTATCAGCAAGAAGCGCGATGTATAGAATTGCGCACATGTGATGGGAGGACACACATGAAGGAGACCGAGAAGATCGAGATCATGCACTTCGACCAGGAGGGCTACCTCGAGGACGGCAGGAACGTCTACGAGGCCGGCAAGAAGATGACCGCCCTGGCCGACCGCGTGCACGAGGAGGGCTACGACGCCGTCTTCCTGATGGGCGTCGGCGGCACCTGGGACGAGTTCATGCAGCTCGAGTACCTCATGAACAAGTTCGGCGACCGCGACCTCGAGGTCTACCTGATCCACGCCGCCGAGTGGAACGTCATGGGCCACAAGCGCATGACCGACAGGTCCGTCGTGCTGACCGCCTCCGAGTCCGGCACCACCCCCGAGGTGCTCGAGGCCGTCGGCAAGATGAGGGAGATGGGCGTGCGCGTCTTCGCCATGACCAACCCCGAGGGCAAGATCGGGCAGGCCGTGGGCGCCGAGAACTGCGTCATGATGGCCTCCGACCACGGCGCCGGCGGCTGCGAGAAGGGCTACTACCTCGCCGACTGCTTCGGCCTGCGCCTGCTCAACCGCCGCGGCTGCTTCCCCAAGTTCGACCTGTTCATCGAGCAGACGAAGGACGTCTGGAAGGACATGCTCGACATCCGCAAGCGCTTCGAGCCGCGCGCCGAGGAGCTCGCCAGGAAGTACGCGCTGGCCGACTACACCATGTTCATCGGCTCGGGCGCGCTGTGGGGCGAGACCATCCTGTACTCCATGTGCCTGCTCGAGGAGATGCAGTGGAAGCGCATCCGCCACATCACCTCGCACGACTTCTTCCACGGCACGCTCGAGCTGCTCGAGCCCGGCGTCCCGGTGTTCCTGTTCATGGGAGAGGACGAGTGCCGCGCCCTCGACGAGCGCGTCCGCGCCTTCCTCACCAGCGGCGTGACCGGCGACGAGGACTACGTCATCATCGACACCGCCGAGTACGCGATCCCGGGCCTGGACGACGACTTCCGCGTCATCGTGTCCCCCTGGATCCTGTCCGTGCTGACCACCGACCGCCTCGCGCGCAACTACGAGCTGGTCACCAAGCACAACCTCAAGTACCGCCGCTACTACCACCAGTTCGACTACTAAGAGCTGGTCACGGGTCCGATATCTTGGCTGGTTGATATCTCGACCCTGCACAAGGGCGTCCGCAATTGCGCGGGCGCCCTTTTTGCGTTGTGACAAGAGACTGCTGCTAACCGCTTGCCCTATGTTTCCAAATGAATACGGTGTGAGCCGAGGAGGACGATTCTCCCCGCAAACACTCTAGTATGCTAAAGTACCCAGAAGACCGGCGGAGCTATGCCGGTCTTTCGTTCTATATGAAACACAGCATGAGGAGGCTCACCAGATGACGGCCACACCGTGGGGATTCCGGGACATATTGCCCGAGGAGGCTCAGGCGCGCGAGGAGATCGCGCTGACGGTGAAGGGCTGCTTTAGGGAGCATCATTACCTGCCGGTCGAGACGCCGCTACTCGAGGACAAGGGTTCGCTCGAGGAAGGCGGCCGCATCGCGGATACGCCGTTTAAGCTCTTTGATGACGACGGTCGCCTGCTGGTGGTCCGTCCCGACAACACGCTGCCGATCGTTCGCCTGGTTTCGACTCGCATGCGCGCGGCCGACCTGCCCCTGCGCCTTCGCTACGAGGCGCCGGTGGTTCGCGAGTGCCAGCGCAATGCCGGCGGCTCGCGCCAGTTTACACAGCTGGGCTTTGAGCTTATCGGTGCGGGCGATACCGCGGGCGATGTCGAGATTGTCTCGCTCGTGGCCGAGGCGGTGCGCAAGCTGGCGCTGCCCGATGCACGCATTATCGCAGGTAGCGTGCGTCCGTTTAAGGAACTGCTCGCGGCGTGCGAGGATCGCGAGCTGGCTGCCGAGGCCCTGCGCTGCGTGCACGCCAACGACTTTGTGGGCCTCGATGCCCGCGTGGCGGCAAGCACCGGGTCCGATGCCGTCAAGGCCGCCATTAGCGAGCTGCCGCGTCTGCACGGCGGTGCCGAGGTACTCGACCGCGTGGACGCGCTGCTGGAGGCCGCCGGTATCGTCGCGCCGCTGACGCGCGAGCTGCGTGCCCTGGTTGAGGGCCTGGCACCCGAGGACGCCCAGGTGCTGTCGTTCGACTTCTCCATCATGAACTCTTTCGATTACTACACGGGCCTGGTCTTTAAGGCTTATGCCGGCGGCCTGCCCGATCCGGTCGGTTCGGGCGGACGCTACGACTCCATCTTTACCGGCGCATTTGGCGACGGCATCGAGGTACCGGCGGCGGGTTTTGCCTTTTCGCTCGAGCGTCTGGAGGCCGCGCGCACCTCGGCCGAGGACGCCGCTTCCGACGGCGATCACGCCGTGGGTCGCGGCGCCGAGGGTCCGCTGCGCATCGCCGTGCCCAAGGGCTCGCTCAAGGCCGACACGCTCGACGTGCTCGAGGCCGCGGGCTTGGACGTCTCTGAGCTGCGTGACCCCGGCCGTCACCTGATCGTGCGCGGCCGCGACACGCGTGTCGGCGAGGGCGCGGTCGGCGATATCGAGTTTGTCATCGTGCGCCCCAGCGACGCGCCTGCTTTTGTGGGCTGTGGCGGTGCCGATTGCGGCATCTGCGGCTGGGATTCGCTTATCGAGGCAGACCTCAACCTGCTGCAGCTGGTCGACCTGGGCTATGGCCTGTGCACCTTTATCGAGGCGGAGCCCGCATGGCGCGCCGGTCAGGCCGAGCGCAACTATGCTCGCCGCGGGTCGCTTCGCGTGGCAACCAAGTATCCGCGCATCGCGAGTGCCTGGTATGCCGAGCGCGGCGTGAACGCCGACATCGTTTCGCTGCACGGCAACATCGAGCTGGGCCCCATCGTCGGCATGACCGATCGCATCGTGGATATTACCGCCACGGGCGCCACGCTGCGCGACAACGACCTGGTCATCACCGGTCGCATCATGGACTGCACGGCCCGCTTCTTTGTCAACCCGGGTGCCGCGCGCCTTGATCCGCGCGTACGCAATCTGGCAGATCGCCTGGCCGCGGCCGTTAAGGACAAGCATTTTGAGCCCGTCGCGGGCTCGGCACAATAGCGCGAGCGCGCACGGGCGCCCCAACGTACGGGCTGCGGGCCGATTGGCGCCGCCGCCCGGTCTCTCGTTTTTCGAACATAACCTCGACCGATAGGGGATACCGATATGAAGACCATCAAACTTGCTCCCGGTGAGCGCCTCGTTACCAACCAACTCAACCGTAAGGGCGTGCTGCCGCAAAACATCGTCGACGCCGCCCGCGATATCGTGGCCAACGTGCGCGCCAATGGCGATGCCGCGGTGCGCGACTACTGTCGGCGTTTTGACGGCGTTGAGCTGCAGAGCTTCCGTCTGCCGCAAGAGCAGATCGATGCCGCGCTCGAAGGCCTCGATCCGGCCTTTGTCGCCGCGCTCGAGAAGGCCGCGCGCCAGATTCGCGAGTTCCACCAGCGCGAGGTCGAACAGAGCTGGTTTACCACGCGCCCGGACGGCACGATGCTCGGCGTTAAGGTGACCCCGTTCGCGGCGGCTGGCATCTATGTGCCGGGCGGTCGCGCGCAGTATCCCTCCACGGTGCTCATGAACGCCATTCCCGCCAAGGTTGCCGGCGTCAAGCGCGTGGTTATGGTGACCCCGCCGCAAAAAGACGGCCTGATCAGCCCCTACACGCTCGCCGCGGCAAAGCTCGGCGGCGTGGACGAAATCTATATGGTGGGCGGCGCCCAGGCCGTGGCCGCGCTGGCATACGGTACCGAGACCATTCCGCGTGTCGATAAAATCACCGGTCCGGGCAACGCCTTTGTCGCCGCGGCCAAGCAGATTGTCTCGGGCGACGTGGGAATCGACATGGTCGCTGGCCCCTCCGAGGTCTGCGTACTGGCCGATGCCACGGCCAAGCCCATGGTGGTCGCGGCAGACCTGATGGCCCAGGCCGAGCACGATCCGCTGGCAGCCTGCTATCTGGTGACTTGCGACGAGCAGTTTGCGCGCGAGGTCGAGGCTGGTATCGACATTCTGGTGGCGCAGTCGCCGCGTGCCGAGATCACGCGCGCCTCGCTCGACAACGAAGGCACCATCGTGGTGGCCGCCGATATGGCTGCCGCCGTCGAGGCCGTGAACACCGTGGCGCCCGAGCACCTGGAGCTGCACTGCAAGGATGCGATGGGCCTGCTCGGCGGCATTCGCAACGCCGGCGCCATCTTTGTGGGCGCCTGGAGCTCCGAGCCGCTCGGCGATTATGTTGCCGGCCCCAACCACACGCTGCCGACCGGCGGCACGGCCATGTTCTCCAACCCGCTTTCGGTCGAAGAGTTCGTTAAGCGCTCGAGCGTCATTTGCTATACGCCCGAGGGCCTGCTCTCCGACGCTCCCGCCACACAGCGTCTGGCCGAGGCCGAGGGCCTGTGGGCGCACGCGCTATCCGCCGCCCTGCGTCGCCGTGTGCTGGAGCAGGGCGAGGATGCCGTGAGTGCCGAGTCTCTGGCCGCGGCCGACCTGACCAAGGTCGCTTGGCCGGGTGACGCCGTGGCGACGGTTGCCGAGGGCGTTGACCTGGCGGCTGCGGGCGCGGATGGCGTTGGCGCGACCGGCGAGGAGGCCTAACATGGCCGAACTCACGCCGCGCATGAAGGAGCTCGTCCAGCCCTACCTGGCCGGCATTGAGCCCTATGATCCCAACTTTACGCCCACGCGCATCAATCTTTCGGCCAACGAGAACACCTATCCCGTGCCCGCTGTCGTGCGCAAGGCGGTTGATGCGGCCTTGGCTGCTACGCCGCTCAACCGCTACCCCGATCCCATGTCCAACGACCTGCGCGACGAGCTTGCCGCTTGGCATGGCGTGGCTCGCGAGAATATCTGCGTGGGCAACGGCGGCGACGAGTTGCTCTATAACTACCTGCTGGCGTTTGGCGGCGCGGGACGGACCTTGCTCAACTGCCCGCCGTGCTTTAGCGAGTACGCGTTCTTTGCGTCGCTTTGTCAGACCGAGGTGCGCGATGTGTGGCGCGATCCGGTAACCTTTGAGCTCGACCAAGCGGCTGTGCTCGCCGTGGCGCCGGAGTGCAACCTGGCCATCGTGACCTCGCCCAACAATCCCACGGGCGATGTGGCACCGCTCGACTTTGTCGCGGCCCTGTGCGATGCGTGCCCCGGCATGGTCATGGTCGACGAGGCCTACGTTGAGTTTGCGGACGATTCGTTTGGCGCGGCCACCACGGCGCAGGGGCTTATCGCCGAGCATCCCAACCTGGTGATTCTGCATACGCTGTCCAAGGCGTTTGGCGCCGCCGGCACGCGTCTGGGCTATGTGATCGCGGCGCCCGAGGTCATCGATGTGTTTGCGGCGATTCGCCAAATCTACTCGGTTAACGTGCTAAGCCAGGCCGCCGCGCTTGCCTGCGTACGTGCCCGCGATGCGTACGCACCCGTGGTGGCACAGGTTGCATCTGAGCGCGAGCGCGAGCTGTGCGCCCTACGCGCAATGGCTGCCGAGGGTCTGCCCGTGGAGGCGTGGCCGAGCGCGGCGAACTTTGTGCTCGTGCGCACGCCGCATGCCACGCGCGTGCGCGAGCGTCTGCGCGACGAGTATTCGATTTTGGTGCGCGACTTTAGCTACGCGCCGGGGCTCGCGGACTGCCTGCGCATTACCGTGGGCACCCCGCAGGAAAACGACGAGGTGCTGGCAGCGTTTGCCGCGCTGGTGAAGGAGGAGATGTAGATGGACCGCTATGCCGAGGTAACCCGCAAGACGGGCGAGACCGACATTGTCGTAAAGCTCGACCTGGACGGATCTGGCGTGTGCGATATCTCGACCGGCGTGCCGTTTTTCGACCACATGCTCAACGCTTTTGGCCGCCATGGTCTGTTCGATCTGACGGTGCACGCGGTGGGCGACGTCGAGGTCGATGCGCATCACACCGTCGAGGACACGGGTATTGTACTGGGCGAGGCGTTTCGCCAGGCGCTGGGCGACAAGGTGGGCATTACGCGCTTTGCCGACGCGGCGATCGCCATGGACGAGACGCTTGTGATGGCTGCCGTTGATATTTCGGGCCGTGGGCAGGCCTACTGCGAGCTGCCCGTACCGACTGAGCGCGTGGGCAGCTTCGATACCGAGCTGGCCGTCGAGTTCTTCTACGCCTTTGCGCGCGACGCCAAGCTCACTCTGCACGTGCGCGAACTGGCGGGCGGCAACTCGCATCACATTATCGAGGCCGCCTTTAAGGCCGTGGGCCGCACGATGCGCCAAGCCTGTGAGCTGGACCCTCGCGTGCAGGGCATCCCCAGCACCAAGGGTTCACTGTAACCGCCACAAGGGTAAAAACCACCACGAAGGTGCCTGTCCCCTTTGTGGTGGTTTTGGATGATGGGAAAAGGGAGGGTCGCGTGGGCGAACCGAAGATTGTGGTGGTCGACTACCACAAGGGCAACTTGTCGAGCGTTGTGCGCGGGCTTGCGCGCGCCGGTGCCGCCGCCTGCACGTCGGACGATCCGGAGCAGATCCGCAACGCCGACGGCCTGGTCATCCCGGGCGTGGGCGCGTTCTATGACGCGATTGTCTTTATGCGCCAAAGCGGCGAGGCGGCGGCCGTGCTCGACGCCGTTGCCGCCGGAACTCCGCTGCTCGGCATCTGCCTGGGCCTTCAGCTATTTTTTGAGCGCGGCAACGAGGGCGTGCCGGCGGACGAAGGCGCGGACGCGGACGACGATGCCTCCGAGCAGGCTGGCGGTCCCTGGGTCGATGGCCTGGGTATTATGCGCGGCTCGTGCACACGCTTGGAGTCGAGCCGCCTGAAGGTGCCGCACGTGGGCTGGGACCAGGTGCACATGACGCCCGCCGGCGCGGCCGATCCGCTGCTTGCTGGTTTTGCCGAGGGTGCCAACATGTACTTTACCCACAGCTACGCGGTGGCCGACGACGCCGATGCCGCCGATGTGCTGGCGCGCACGCACTATACGCGGAGCTTCCCGTGCATCGTGCGCCATGGCAACGTGTGGGGCTGCCAGTTCCATCCCGAGAAATCCTCCGCGCTGGGTCAGCGCATCCTTAAGAACTTCGTCAACATCGTCGAGGAGGCTGGCCGATGATCCTGTTTCCCGCAATCGATCTGATCGGCGGCAAGGTCGTGCGCCTGGAGCGTGGCGACCGCAGCCGCTGCAAGGTATATTCCGACGACCCCGTGGCCGTTGCTCGCTCGTTTGCCGAGCAGGGCGCAAGCTGGGTGCACGTCGTCGACCTGTCCGCTGCCTTTGGCGAGGACGAGGACACATGCGCTGCCAACTCGGCGGCGATTAAGGCCATCTGCGGCGTCAACGGTCTGTCCGTGGACGTGGGCGGCGGCGTCCGCTCGCTCGCGCGCATCGACGAGTTGGCCGGCTACGGTGCGCGCCGCATTGCGCTGGGCACCGTGCTGGTGACCGAGCCGGGTTTTGCCGAGGTGGCAGCCAAAGGTTTTGGCGAGCTGTTGGTGGCCGACATTGCCGCATACGACGGCCAGGTCAAGGTGAACGGCTGGCGTGATGGCGCGGGCGTGGCACTCGACGATGCCGTGGCACAGCTCACCGAGCTGGGTTTTAAGCACCTGGTCTACACCGACATCGCGCGTGACGGCATGCAGACGGGCATCGATGTGGCGGCGTATCGCCATGTGGCCGAGGTCGCGGGCTTTCCCGTCGTGGCATCGGGTGGCATCTCGACGCTCGACGACATCCGTGCGCTGGCCGCAGTGGGTGAGGGCGCGATTGAAGGTGCTATTACCGGTCGCGCGCTCTACGAGGGCAACTTTACGCTGGTACAGGCGCTGGCCGCCGCCCGAGGGGAGGAGTAGTCCATGCTTACCAAACGTGTGATTCCCTGCCTGGACGTCAAGGACGGCCGTGTGGTCAAGGGCGTCAACTTTGTGAGCTTACGCGATGCGGGTGATCCGGTGGAGCTGGCGCGTGCCTATGACCGCGAGGGTGCGGACGAGGTCGTCTTCCTGGACATTACCGCCACGAGCGACAACCGTGCGACGACTATCGAGATGGCGGCGCATGCGGCCGAGGAGCTCGCTATTCCCTATACCGTGGGTGGCGGTTTCCGCGACTTGGCGGGCATGCGGACCATGGTTGCCGCCGGTGCCGATAAGGTGTCGCTCAACTCTGCCGCCGTGCGTGACCCGTCGCTGATCAGCCAGGCTGCCGCGGCGTTTGGCAGCCAGGCCGTGGTCGTGGCGATCGATGCCAAGCGCGTTGGTTTGCCCGGCGCATCCGGTGCCGACAAGTGGGAGGTCTTTACCGCGGGAGGCCGCAACGCCACGGGCATCGACGCGGTGGCGTGGGCCGAGGAGGCGGCTCGCCGCGGCGCCGGCGAGATCCTGCTGACCAGCATGGACCGCGACGGCACCAAGGCTGGCTTTGACCTGGCGCTCACCCGCGCCGTGGCGCGCGCGGTGCCGATTCCGGTGATTGCGAGCGGCGGCGTGGGCACGCTCGAACATTTTGCCGAGGGCGTGATCGAGGGCGAGGCTGATGCCGTGCTGGCGGCCAGCGTCTTTCACTTTGGGACGTTCAGCATTCGCCAGGTGAAGGAGTATATGGCCTCTCAAGGTATTCCCGTGAGATTGGATTTTTAAATGGAGCAAGTGGCAACTGCGTCCGAGCTTAAATACGACGCCCGTGGGCTGATTCCTTGTGTGGTTCAGCAGTACGACACCGGCGAGGTGCTTATGGTTGCTTGGATGAACGAGGAGTCGGTGGGGCTTACGCTCAAGACCGGTACCACGTGGTTTTGGAGCCGCAGCCGCCAGGAGCTCTGGAACAAGGGCGCGACGAGCGGCAACATGCAGGCGGTCAAGGAGCTTTGGGCCGACTGCGATAGCGATACGCTGCTGGTCAAGGTCGACTCGCCGGGCCCGGCCTGCCATACCGGCAACCGTACCTGTTTCTTTAAGAAACTCGCGTAGGGCGGGCGCTCGATTAGACGCTCGGCCACCAGAAAGGATTGAACCATGGGTGTGCGCACCGCAAACGTTCAGGATGGAAATATCGGTGAGACGCTGACAGGTCTGGCCGAGGTGATTCACGGTCGTCGTGATGCATCGCCGCAGGAGAGCTATACCGCGCGTCTGCTGACCGACGTCGAGGACGAGCTGCTCAAGAAGCTTGCCGAGGAGGCAAGCGAGGTGATCATGGCCTGCAAGGATAACGATCACGATCACATCCGCTACGAGGCCGGCGACCTGGTCTACCACTTGCTCGTGACGCTTGAGCGCTACGGCATCACCCTCGACGAGTTGGCCGGCGAACTCAACGCCCGCCGCCACTAGTCATTGGGGACGTTCTTAAACGACTAGTCGTTTGGGACAGTCTTTGTTGGTGTAACGGGGTCATGGAAGTTGCGGTGAAATAGGGACTGTTTAAGCGCTTCATCAGGCAAAACAATCCCTATTCCACCGCAACTTATGAAGGGATGGCTAGGCGAGGGGTGTGGATTCCCATTCGCCGGTGGGGTGGGGGACGTCGAAGGCTCGGTAGCCACAGTCGTAGGCGTGTGCCTGGGCCTCACGGATGTTCCAGCAAATGTCGCAGGCGCGGTGTGCGTCCGAGCCAAAAGTGATCGGCACCTCGGCGTGGGCAAAGCGGCGCAGCAATCCGGTCGCGGGATAGTAGTCTTCGAGGCCCTTGCGCGGTGCGGCGGTCGAGACCTCAACGCGGCGGCCTGTATCGTGCGCGCACTCGGCCATCTGCTGCCAAAACGGTGCGGGGTCTAAGTCGGGCGCAAAGCCTTCCTTCGAAAAGCGCATGACCAGGTCGGGATGGGCCATTACGTCAAAGTTGAGTGAGCTTTCGCAAGCGCGGCACCAGTCGTCGACGTAGCGCTCCCACACGCCGTGTACCCCCAGGTTTTCCCAAACATGCAGGTTGGTGTCATCATCGATCCAGCCGCAAAGGGAATCGGGTGTATCGGGGCGAGCGACGTTTTCCGTTCCCGCCGTACCCGCGGCACCGGCCATGATATCGCCTGGGTTGCCAATCCAATGCACGCTGCCCAGGCGTACGACGGCGTCCTGGGACCAGCGCTCAACCAAAGGCTCGCAGCCCTCGTACCAATCGCATTCAAAGCCATAGATAAGCTCGAGCTCCGGCGCGATTTGCGCGGCAAGCTTGCGGGCATCCTCAAAAGCCAGACGATGTGCCGGCAGGTCGCCCTCAGTAACCTGCACTTCGCAGTTGGCATCCATGCTGGCGGGCAGTGTGAGATGGTCGGCCGAGACCATGACGCGGCAGCCGGCCGCAGCAGCGGCGCGAACGTTGTCTTCAAACGAGGCATGGCCGTCCGAGAACGAGGTGTGGGTATGGCAATCGACCAGCGGGCAGGCAGACATGGCGACTCCTTTGCATTTGGCGAATCCGCTCCATTGTAATGTTGCAGCTCTCAACACGCCGCGCGCCGGAGCTCGAAATCGATTGGAAAGGCTGCGCGGCGCGGCCTCGCTTGCTCCAATACATGTACATCAGCCTCCAAAAGCTGCAAATAATGACATGTTTGGAGGCTGATGTACATGTTTGGCCGGGGCGGTGGAGTGTCGGTTTCTTGTCGACAAGGAAAATCGCGCTCATCACGCGCCGTCACACTCGCGCAGCCTGCGATGTGCTAGCGTTTGGGTGAACAAAACGAGCCCGCGCGGAAAGGATCCAGACCGTATGCAATGCGATAGCACATCCCCGCTGTCTCGCGAGACTGATGCGCCCGAAACTATCGTCAAACTGGAGTGCGACATCGATGATGCGTCGCCCGAGGTGCTTGCCTACGCTGCCGATTGCCTGCGCAAGGCCGGCGCCCGCGAGGTGCATTGGTTGCCGCTTTACTGCAAAAAGGGCCGCCCCGGCTGGCAGCTGCAGGTAATCTGCTCGCACGATGATATCGAGCGCTTGCAGACGATTATCTTTTTGGAGACCACGACCAACGCCATTCGTCGCCAGGTGATGGAACGCGTTTGCCTGCCACGCCGCTTTGAGCGCGTAACGACGCCATGGGGCGAGGTATCCGTTAAGGTGGCGACCCTGCCCGACGGCAGCGAGCGCGCGGCTCCCGAGTACGAGGATTGCGCCCGTCTTGCCCGCGAACATGGCGTGCCGCTCCAACGCGTGATGCAGGCGGCTCAGAGCGCGGCACTGCGATTCGAGTAACACGGTAGATGGGCTCCGCATCCGCCGGATCCCGTATTCAGCCCCCATCAACCCCATTCGAAAGGATCTCCCCATGAAATACCTCATCGCTTCCGACATCCACGGCTCGGCATACTGGACCGAGCGCCTCTGCGCCGCCATTGAGTCCGAGCAGCCCGACCGCATCGTCCTGCTGGGCGACCTGCTTTATCACGGTCCGCGCAACGACCTGCCGCGCGACTATGCTCCCAAGCGCGTGATTCCGCTGCTCAACGCCCTAGCCGACCGCATCATCGCGGTGCGCGGCAACTGCGACGCTGAGGTCGACCAGATGGTCCTCGACTTCCCCGTCATGGCCGACTACGCCACGCTGTTTGACGAGACCGGCCGCGAGCTGTTCCTGACGCACGGCCATGTCTTTGGCGCCGGCATGCACAACAGCGTCGACCACGCGCCCGCGCTGCCCGAGGGCTCCGCGCTCGTCTACGGCCACACGCACATCAAGGTCAACGAGGAAAGCGCCGCGCACCCGGGCCTGTGGCTCTTCAACCCCGGCAGCGTGAGCATCCCCAAGGACGGCTCGCACAGCTACGGCATCTACGAGGGCGGCGCGTTCCGCCACGTGATCCTGGAGGAGGACTAACCATGGCGCAGCATATGGCTCAGCAAAATGCCGAGGGCTCGCGCGATCTGCCCACGCTGATAGACGCGTCGGCCGAGCTGCAGCATCTGGTGCAGACCATCTGGCGTCTGCGTCAGCCCGATGGCTGCCCGTGGGACCGCGAGCAGACGCACCGCAGCATCGGCAAGAACATGATCGAGGAGGCCTACGAGGCGCTCGACTGCATCGAGGCGGACGACGCGGTTCACCTGCGCGAGGAACTGGGTGACGTGCTCATGCAGGTCGTGCTGCATGCGCAGATTGCTGCCGACGCCGGCGAGTTTACGCTGGCCGACGTGGCGCGCGATATCGACGCCAAGCTCATTCGCCGCCACCCGCACGTGTTTGGCGATGCGGATGCCGAGAGCTCCGACGAGGTGCTCAAGATTTGGGACGAGGTCAAGCTTGCCGAGAAAGCCGCCAAGGACAAGGCCGTGGCGGCGGGCGAGGCCGCGCCCGAGGGTCTGCTCGATGGCGTGCCCACGCATCTGCCGGCGTTGATGCAGGCGCAGAAGGTGTCACGCAAGGCGGCCGCCGTAGGCTTTGAGTGGGAGACGGTCCAGGACGTGTGGGACGAGGTTGCCGAGGAGCGTGCCGAGTTTGAGGCCGAGGCCCCTGGCTCGCCCGAGCGCGAAATGGAGTTTGGCGATCTGCTCTTTGCCCTGGTCAACGTCGCGCGCAAAGAGGGGATCGACGCCGAGAGCGCCCTGCGCGCCAGCACGGCAAAGTTCCGCCGTCGCTGGGCCGCGATGGAGCAGATGGCGTCCGACGCCCACGTGGATCTTGCCGAGCTTTCGACCCACGACCTCAACGACCTGTGGGATGCCGCAAAGGCGGAGGAGTAAGACTGCGGGAACGATGGGCTGACATGCCTCATCGTTCCCGCTAAATTTTTCGAAAATCAAGTGTATCCCTCGGCTAACTTAGGGCATAATGCAAAAAGTGCGACATGGCTAACTTACGGAGACGCACCGATGGTGCACGGTCAGCCGGTCGCTTGCATCCACTACGTTTCCAAGTGAGAGGGAGACAACATGAGCGATATTTTGGACGTCTACGGTCGCGAGGTGCTCGACAGCCGCGGCAATCCCACCGTCGAGGTCGAGGTCGTGCTCGAGGACGGCAGCTTTGGCCGCGCAATGGTGCCTTCGGGTGCTTCGACCGGCGCCTTTGAGGCCTGCGAGCTGCGCGATGGCGACAAGGGCCGCTACCTGGGCAAGGGCGTTTCGCAGGCCGTCGAGCACGTCAACAACGAGTGCGCTAACGCCGTCGTGGGCCTCGATGCCTTCGACCAGCGCGCCGTCGATGCCGCGCTGATTGCCGCGGACGGTACTCCCAACAAGACCAAGCTCGGTGCCAACGCCATCCTGGGCGTGTCGCTGGCTGTTGCCCGCGCCGCTGCCGAGTCGGCGGGCCTGTCGCTGTACCAGTACCTGGGCGGCGTCAACGCCCACCTGCTGCCCACACCTATGATGAATATCCTCAACGGCGGCGTGCATGCCGACAACAACGTTGACTTCCAGGAGTTCATGATCATGCCGGTGGGTGCTCCGAGCTTTGCCGAGGGCCTGCGCTGGTGCGCCGAGGTCTACCACACCCTCAAGGGCGTGCTGCACGAGGCCGGCCTGGGCGGCGGCGTGGGCGACGAGGGCGGCTTTGCCCCCAACCTTAAGACCAATGCCGAGCCGTTCGAGTACATCACCAAGGCCGTCGAGAAGGCTGGCTTTAAGCCCGGCGTCGACTTCATGTACGCCATGGACCCGGCCTCGACCGAGTTCTACAACGCCGAGACCGGCATGTACGAGCTCAAGGGCGAGGGCGTGGAGTACACGAGCGCCCAGATGGTTGATTACTGGGAGAAGCTCGTCGACACCTATCCCATCATCTCCATCGAGGACGGCATGGCCGAGGAGGACTGGGACGGCTGGGTCGAGCTTACCCGCCGCATTGGCAACAAGGTGCAGCTGGTGGGCGACGACCTGTTCGTCACCAACACCGAGCGCCTCAAGAAGGGCATTGAGCTGGGCGCCGCCAACGCGATCCTGGTCAAGGTCAACCAGATCGGCACGCTCACCGAGTCGCTCGAGGCCATCGAGACCGCCAAGGAGGCCGGCTACGCCTGCATCGTGAGCCACCGTTCCGGCGAGACCGAGGACTCCACGATCGCCGACCTGGTCGTGGGCGTCAACGCCGGCCAGATCAAGTCGGGTGCCCCGTGCCGCAGCGACCGTATCGCCAAGTACAACCAGCTCATCCGCATCGAGGACGAGCTCGAGGGCAGCGCGCGCTACGCCGGCAAGGCCGCGTTCTACAACATTCGCTAGGCACGCGGAGGTCGCGGGGGCGGGGAAGACTCGGATTCGCCTTGCTCCAGCCGGGCGCGGTTGAGCACCATTGGGCGCTGGGCCATACGGCTCAGCGCCTTTTTTATGTCGAGCAAAGGCTGGCGAAGGCGGTGCGCGCGCTCGTGCTATAACTAGAATACTTAGCGCAAACAAACCTCAACCGCACAAGGCGCACATGGATCAGATTTACGACAACAGGTACTATTCCGCCGGTTCGCGTGAGCCGTCGCCTCGCCGTGCGCGCACGGTGCAGCTCGGTGGGTCCGCCTACGCCGGCGCCGACCGCTCCATGCAACGCCCGACAAGTACCTCGCGCCCCAATGCTCAAGTGAATACTTCGACAGATGGACCAGTGCGCCCGGCACGTTCGTCGCATGCGTCGCGTCCCTCGGCCCAGACGCACGACAGGTCGAGCAGGCCCTCGAACCGTTTTTCGGGCTCGGACTTTATGCACTACGCCAACGACAACGCGGTGGTCAAGGCGATCTACGACTTTACCCATGGTCCTCAGCGAGGGCTATTCATCGGCATCGTCGTTGCTCTGGTGCTCGTGAGCCTGTATTTCCCCGTGCGCGATCTGTACGTGGCAAAGCGTTCGAGCGATATCTTGGCCAAGCAGGTCGAGATTCGTCAGCAATACAATGATGAGCTGCAAAAAAGCGTCGACAAGCTGCTCTCGGAGGAGGGTATCAAGGACGCGGCATCCGAGGACTTGGGCCTGGTGATGCCAGGCGAGAAGAGGATTGAAGTGCAGGGCCTGGACGACGATTCGGATTCGTCTTCGAGCAAGAAGTCGTCGAACGCCAAGAAGGCCAGCGAAGTTGCCAAGGAAATCGAAGAAGTCGGTAAGGACGCCCCGTGGTATATCCAGGCGCTCGACATGCTGTTTGGGTTTAACGGTGTCGAGGGCCAGACGGTCGTGTCCAACGGCGAGTAGCGCCCGGAGGGGAACCCGCAATGGCAGATTGCAAACGATATAAGGTGGCGGCGATCGATCTGGGAACGGTGTCGTCGCGACTGGTGTTGGCCCAGGTCGAGGGCGGGGCGATCGTGGGATCGTCCAAGCATACCGAGATTACCGACCTGGGCGAGGGTGTGGACGCGACGGGTCGCTTTTGCGAGGCGGCTGTCGAGCGTGTGCTCGCTGCGTGTCGCATGTTTGTGGACGAGGCGCGTGCCTTTGGGGCCGCGTGCATTTGCACCACATGCACGAGCGCCGCGCGCGATGCATCCAATGCCGCACTGCTGCTGGACGGTCTGCGTGAGCTGGGGCTCGAACCGCAGGTGATTCCGGGCGAGGTCGAGGCGCGCCTGACGTTTTTTGGCGTGGCGCACGACTTTGCCGGCGAGCGCATCATTGTTGCCGATTCGGGCGGCGGATCCACGGAGCTCGCGACGGGCGTCTATGCGCCGGAGCGTGGGGTCTTTGCGCTGGAGGGCACGCGTTCGCTGGACATCGGTTGTCGCCGTGTGACGGAGCGATTTTTCTCGGCACTGCCGCCCGCACGCGGCGAGCTTACTGCCGCTGCCGCGTGGGCGGGCGAGCAGTTCGCTGCCTATTTTGAGGGCCTGCCGAGCAATTTTGAGCGCGCCGAACGCTTGGTCGCAGTGGGTGGCACCGTCACCACACTCGTGGCGCTCGTTCATGAGCTGGAACCGTACGATTCGAGCTTTGTGCACCTGCGCGAGCTTTCGCTGGATCAGGTTTCGGCCGCTATCGAGCGCATGTCTGCGTTGGATGCGGACGGCATCGCCGCTCTACCGGGTGTACAGTCCAAACGCGCGGGCGTGATCTTGGCTGGTGCCGTGGTAATCCGCGAGCTTATGCGAGCCGGCGGC
This sequence comes from Collinsella sp. CLA-ER-H5, assembly GCF_040092375.1. Taxonomy (NCBI): domain Bacteria; kingdom Bacillati; phylum Actinomycetota; class Coriobacteriia; order Coriobacteriales; family Coriobacteriaceae; genus Collinsella; species Collinsella sp. CLA-ER-H5. The sequence continues at coordinate 3,691 of NZ_JBBNLR010000015.1, read as the reverse complement.
TACAAGACACTCACTGTAAGCGAGAACAGCTTACTCGCCGGCATGGCCGCCACCATCAACGAGGCTCTCGACGGTGCGACCCCCACCATCTCCTGGACCCCCAGCCTCAGCGCCCTCTAAATAAGTTGCGGTGAAATACGGACTAAAATCGCCCTTTCGGGCACCAAACAGTCCCTATTCCACCGCAACTCAACAGCCGGCACCTGGGGACGTTCCTTTTCTGCCGGCACCTGGGGACAGTCCTTGCGGGGCGTCCCCATGGCGCCTATGCCAGCTTGTCGATTTGCCCAATCTCCCAAAGCGGAATATTGATGAGCATGCCCTCGTCTCTATATGCCGCCAGGGAGCTCCTCACGCAACGCTCGAGTTTGAATTTTTCGCAGGCTATTTTCAGACTCTTCGCTTTAAGGTTCTCTGCCGCCTTGACCTCAAGCGGAAGCACGGTTCCCGCATGGTCGATGGCAAAGTCGGTTTCGGCATTGCCGGAGGTAGAGGACCAATACGCGGGAGTTTTGTCCTGGAGCAAAAGCTCCTGCGCGACGTATTGTTCGGTCAGCGAACCTTTGAACTCGGTAAAAACAGCGGATCCGTTAAGAACGATGGCCGGAGAGAGACCGGAGAGCGCTCCGAGGATGCCGGTGTCGATGCAGAACAGTTTGAAGCCCGAGAGGTCTTCGTAGCTCGAGAGCGGCGCCTTTAGAGCGGAAACACGTGGCACCTTATGAACGATTCCGTAGTCCGTGAGCCACTGGAGGCTTTCCTCGAAATCGCGTGCGCGCGCTCCGGGACGAAGGGCGCCATAGACAAACTTCTTGTTCTCCTTTGCAAGCTGGCCGGGAAGGGATTTCCAAACCAACCTCATGCGCTCGACGATGCGGGCGGGTGCATGTTTGCCAAAATCGGATTCGTAAGCCTCGATGATTTGCTGTTGAAGCCTTCGGGCTTCGATGAAGTCGCGTGTCTCGGCGAAAGTGGAGACAACTTCGGGCATACCGCCGACAACAAGGTATTCCTTGAGCAAGCGCTCGAGCTTTTCGGTAACGTTTGCCAGAAGGTTCATGTCTGCGGCAAGGATGGCATCGGCGAGCGGGTTGCCGTCGACGGCACGAACGAACTCGGCAAACCCCATGGGACGCATGGTGAGCTGGTCGATTTTGCCGACGGGAAATGACTCGTTTTCGCGTCGGAGCGCGAGGCCCATATAGGAACCGGCTGCCACGATGTGGTATTCGGGTGCAAGTTCGTTGAAGTACTTGAGTGAGGTGATCCCGCGTGGCGCCTCTTGGATCTCGTCGAAGATGATGAGCGTGTCTGCCGGCGTTACGGTTTGGCCACGTAGGAGTTCTATCTGGGAGATGATGCGCTTGGGGTCGAGGTCCCCATCGAACAGCGAGCGTGTGCTCGGCTCGAGCATAAAGTCAAAACGAATGACATTTCGATACTGCTGGCTTGCGAATTCGTTAAGAAGCCAAGTCTTTCCTGTCTGGCGGGCTCCCCTAAGCAAGAGAGGTTTGCGATTCGCCCTTGATTTCCAAGCGATAAGTTCACTCATAAGCTGTCGCTGCATATTGCCTCCCAACCCTCTCGGCTAGTATAAGGCCATTTGGTCGTTTCCATCGGAAAATGTGCGAGACAACCACGTTTTTCCATCGGAAAATGTGCGAGACAGCCACGTTTTTCCATCGGAAAATGTGTAAATACCAACCTAAGTTGCGGTGGAATAGTTCCTAAATGGGCTGATAAACTGCCAAAACAGGAACTATTCCACCGCAACTTAGAGCCCCGCCGGCGTGTAAAAGAAACGAGCCCGCATCCCTTGGGGACACGGGCTCGAAAGCTCCATATGGTAGGGGCGGTGGGACGTCCGCGCATTTGCTGCGCAAATACGCACCGGCTTCGGACGCTGCGCGTCCGCTTAACGCTCGCCCCCTCGCGGGTTCGAGTCCCACCGGCATCTAAAAGAAGCGAGCCCGCATCCCTGAGGAACACGGGCTCGAAAGCTCCATATGGTAGGGGCGGTGGGACTCGAACCCACAATCCTTGCGGCGAGAGATTTTAAGTCTCTTTACCGCTCATATAGCTGTTTGCTACCGTTCGCCAACATCCCTTTAAAATAGCAGGTACATCGCTTATCGCTCTATCACCTTATGGCTATAATAGTCATGGTTTGTCATTGTTTCAATGAGATTCGGTACCGAGTGAGGTACCAATGGTACCGAGGTGGAGGCTTCTCATGAGGACGTACACGGCTGCATATGTGCAGAAGCGCAAGGACAGCGATGCATTTCGCGCGTTTGTTGACTTCTATGAGGAGGACGGCAAGAGGCACAAGAAGTCCAAGACGCTCAAGGCCAAGACCAAGCGTGAGGCGAACCGAGAGGCCGAGGACTGGCTCAGGGAGCTTGAGCGTCAAGAGTTGGAAAGCGATGAAACCCCAGAGGCCGTCAAAGCTGCCAACATGCTTGTTCCGGATTATGTTGAATCCTTCATCGATATTTGGGAACAGGGAAAGTCGATTGAACCGTCAACCGTGAAGGGCTATCGATCCACGGCTAAGTACATCCGTTACGGCTACCCCAAGGGCAATGTGAAGGGCTTCGCAAAGGTCAAGGTTAAAGACCTCAAGAAAAAGCAGGTTGAGGAGTGGAGCGCAGGCCTTACCGCAAGCGGCCTAACCTATTCGCCCGTCAAGAAAGCCCTTGGGCTGCTCAAGCAGGTTATGACCCAAGCCGTCTATAACGAGGTGATAGTCGTCAATCCCTGCAACGGGGTCAAGCCTCCCAAGAAGTCCAAGAAGAACGAGGGCATCAACGCCCTGACCGCCAAAGGACTCCGCGATACGCTCAGCATCCTTGCATCGCTAGAGCAGACTCCCGTAACAGTCGGTGCTCGCATTGCACTGTTCACTGGCATGCGAGAGGGCGAGATTTGCGGACTCAAGTGGAAAGACGTCGACCTTGAGAACAAAACTCTATGGGTTAGGGGCGCAATTGGTCGAGCTATCGGCGGCACTTATGAGAAGAACGCCAAGACGGATAGGGTCAGGGATATATGCTTGTCCGATAGTCTCATTGACATTCTTAGAAAATGGCTTGAGGTTCAACAGACGGAGTTCCATGAGTTCGGGCGCACTGTCGGCGCTGGCGACTACGTTCTCGGAGATTTGGACGGATACCTGAGTCCTGATACCTTGAGTAAGGGTTGGAGCGCTATTGCCAAGGCAGTTGGTGTGAAGGGAACAGAGAGTCGCATACCTACGTTCCACGACCTGCGCCATACGTGGGCAACGCGCTACCTTGCCGAAGGCGGGGACGTCAAGACCGCCTCAAGCGTCCTAGGGCACGCAAACGCCGCTATCACGCTCAACACGTACGCGAGCGCTGACCCCGATGCAAAGCGCCGTAGCGCGCTTCTTACGGAGGCGATTGCGGGCGGTCAAGTTGCGCCCAAGAGCAGCATCCTAGAGCTGACGGGCACGGACAACTAAGGGCGTTATTGCTCTCAAGCCAACAGAGTAAATGTGAAGGTCGTGAGGAGCCGATTGCTTCTCGCGGCCTTATTTTTTGGCTCTGTTAGACCATAATTGACATATAGGTGATGCCACCGTGGTATAATGGAATTGTTAACCACGGCATTGGAGCAGATATGAACGCCGAGGATCTGGTCATCACCCTCAAGAAGAATATGGCGA
>NZ_JBBNLR010000014.1:0-60751 GCF_040092375.1 Collinsella sp. CLA-ER-H5 | reverse complement strand
GCCATATTCTTCTTGAGGGTGATGACCAGATCCTCGGCGTTCATATCTGCTCCAATGCCGTGGTTAACAATTCCATTATACCACGGTGGCATCACCTATATGTCAATTATGGTCTAACAGAGCCAAATTTTTTGCACTTCTATTGCTTCTTTATCACACATAAGCAAAGGCCGAACGCATTAAGCAGGCGATTGAGCTGACCGGATACGTGCGGTCCAGCCAGGCTCGCGCGCTGCGCACCGGCTCCACCAAACTCATCGGCGTCATCGTGCCCAAGATTAACTCGGAATCCGTTAGCCGCATTACCGCCGGCATTGGCCAGGTGCTCGGTCGCCGTGGCTACCAGATGCTGCTCGCCAATACCGACAACGCCCCCGATCGCGAGCTCGAGTACCTCGATTTATTCCAAAATCACCCGGTTGATGGCATCGTACTCGTGGCGACCATGATCACCGATGAACATCGTGCGGCCATTGCGTCTTGCCATGTGCCCATTGTGCTGATCGGCCAAAACGTCGAGGGCGCGGCTTGCGTCTATCACGACGATTACGAGGCCGCTTTTGAGCTGGGCCAGGCGCTCGCGAAGCATGTTGAGGGCAAGATTGCCTATATCGGTGTTACCGAGGAAGACCGTGCGGCCGGTTATGACCGCCGTCGTGGTTTTGAGGCGGGATTGCGCGCCGCGGGTAACCCGCTCGATGCCGCCTTGATTCGCCTGGGCTCGTTTACGCTCGACTCGGGCTATGGTGCGGCGCGTGAGCTGCTTTCCGTCGCTCCCGATGTTTCGTTTATCGCCTGCGCGACCGACACCATGGCGGCGGGCGCGCTGCGTGCCATCGATGAGGTTCGCGGCATGGGCGAGGGCATACACCGCGTGAGCGGTTTTGGCGACAACGCGTTTTTGCGCGCGCTGACGGGCGGCATTCCTACTGTGCATTATGGGTATCTGACCAGTGGCGTCGAGGCCACCAGCATGCTGCTTGACACGCTCGATGGCGTGGAGGGGAAGCGCGGTCTCAAGACGATCAAGCTCGGCCATCAGCTTATGAATGTCTAGGCTCTGGGCACGTCTGCCTGCCTCTGAGGCCCCTGTTTTTGCCATAAAACTACCATTCGCCGGCTTTTTCCTACCGTTCACCCTACTATGAAAACGATTACAGACAAATGAAACTGAAAACGATTACAGCGTAAGTGTCAAAGATGGCCGGGTGCACATGCGCCCGTTGGAGGAAAGGGAAGTCATGGACTACCGCAAATCAGCGCAAGAGGTGCTCGACAACATCGGTGGCGCCGGCAACGTTGTTTCGGCCGCGCACTGCGCCACGCGTCTGCGCCTGGTGATTGCCGATAACGCCAAGGTCGACAAGGAGGCCCTCGAGAATATCGATGGCGCTAAGGGCGTCTTTGAGGCCCAGGGCCAGCTCCAGATTATTTTTGGCACTGGCACCGTCAATAAGGTCTACGACGAGTTCATTGCGCTCAGCGGCGTCGAGGCTGCCACCAAGGCCGAGGTCAAGGAGGCCGCGGCGCAGCAGCAGAACATCTTTATGCGTGCCATTAAGGTGCTCGGCGACGTCTTTGTCCCCATCATCCCCGCCATCGTGGCTTCGGGCCTGCTGCTGGGCATTATGAGTGCCCTCAACTTTATGGCCTCCAACGGCTTTATCGCGCTCGACACCAATAACTTTATCTACAAGATTGCCGACCTGGTCTCGGGAACGTCCTTTGGCATTCTGCAGATCCTGATCGGCTACTCCGCGGCTAAGGCCTTTGGCGCCAACCCGTACCTGGGTGCCGTCGTCGGTGGTGCGTTCATCAACTCCTCGCTGCAGAGCGCCTACACGGTTGCCTCTGAGGGCGTGCAGACCATGGTCACCGTCATTCCCGGCGTGTACGGCTTTGAGTGGGTCGGTTATCAGGGCCACGTGATCCCCATCGTTATCGCCTGCGCCATTCTCGCCTTCCTCGAGAAGCGACTCCACAAGGTTGTCCCCGAGATGTTCGACCTCTTTGTGACCCCGCTCGTCTCGGTGTTCGTGACCGTGCTCGTGACCCTCGTTGCCGTCGGCCCCGTCTTTGTCTGGGCCGAGAACACCATCCTCGGTCTGATCTAGGCCCTGCTCACCCTGCCCTTCGGCATCGGTTCCTTTATCGTCGGCCTGTTCTAGTCCCCCACGGTCGTTACCGGTATCCACCAGATGTACACCGCCATCGACCTGGGCCAGCTCGCCCAGTACGGCGTGACCTACTGGTTGCCCATCGCCAGTGCCGCCAACATCGCCCAGGGTGGCGCCGCGCTCGCCGTTGCCTTTAAGACCCGCGATGCCAAGATCAAGGGTTTGGCACTTCCTTCGGCCCTGTCCGCCTTCATGGGCATTACGGAGCCGGCCATCTTTGGTGTGAACCTGCGCTTCTTTAAGCCCTTCATCGCCGGTTGCATCGGCGGCGGCTGCGGCGCCCTGGTCTGCGCGCTCACCTCGCTTGCCGCTTCCGGTACGGGCGTTACCGGCATCTTCGGTATCCTGCTGTGCCTGGCCCAGCCCGTGCAGTACGCGATCATGTTTGCGGTCGCCGCGCTTGTTTCCTTTGTCGTCTCGTTTGTCCTGTATCAGGACGAGCCCAAGGCTTCCGAGCAGGCCTAAGAGCTTTTGATTGAGGGGATCCCGCGGGTTGTATGCTCGCGGGCGTTTCCCGTATCTGGTGCCGATCTCTGGCGCCTTGTTACTTTCGATCCGTTAGGACTTTGATATGTCTAATGCACTTGGTCGCGACCTTGCAAAGTTGGTTGCCGCTGTTGACGCTGCCGCCTCTGAATGCGGCCATGGCGCGTATGGCCAGCACTTCCATATTATGCCGCCGGCGGGCTGGCTCAACGACCCCAACGGTCTTTGCCAGGCGGGCGGCGTGTTCCATGCCTATTTTCAGTATGCGCCGTTTGATGTTGAGGGTGGCGTTAAGGTCTGGGGCCATGCGACGAGTCGCGACCTTATGACGTGGGACTACGTTGGCGCCCCGCTGCTGCCCGATGAGCCGTTCGATTGCCACGGTGTGTATTCGGGCTCCGCGCTTGCCGAGGACGGCCGCATTCGCGTGCTGTACACGGGCAACGTTAAGCTTTCCGATGCAGACGGCACGTACGACTACGTCAATACCGGCCGCCGCGCCGATACTGTTTATGTCGAGAGCGTTGATGGCCTTGCCGGTCGGGAGTTCAGCCAAAAGCGCGTGGTGCTGGCGTCCGAGGACTACCCCGAGGATTTGACTTGCCACGTGCGCGATCCCAAGGTGTGGCGTGACGCGGACGGGCGTTACCACATGGTGCTGGGCCCGCGTCGTCGCGTGGATGGGCCACATGTCGAGAGCCGTTTTTGTGCGATGCACGGCGAGGGCGCCGGGCGTGATGTGGGCGAGATCCTGGTGTATGGCTCGGCCGATATGCTGAGCTGGGAGCTCGAGAGCCGTGTGTCTACGCCCGAGCGTTTTGGCTTTATGTGGGAGTGCCCGGGATACCTTGAGCTTGAGGCGGATGGCGGTGTACCGGCGAAGTTCCTGTCCTTTTCTCCCCAGGGGCTCGAAGGCGGCCGTTGGGACCGCGGCAACGTATACGCTGCTGGCTACATGCCTGTAGCGGGCGACATTACCGGCGGTGACGGTGCCTATGAGCTGGGCGAGTTCCGCCTGTGGGACGCCGGTTTTGACTTCTATGCTCCACAGGAGTTTACGTCCGAGGACGGTCGCCACATTCTGATCGGCTGGATGGGCATGCCCGATGAGCCGACCTATGGCAACGCACCGACCGTGGCGTGTGGCTGGCAGCACTGCATGACGGTGCCGCGCGAGCTTACGGCCGGTGGCGGCGGCGTGGTACTGCAGCAGCCGGCGCGCGAGATCGAGCGTCATTATGCCTCGGTGCGTGTGGGGGCGGGCTCGTTGGAGGTTGCCGGCGATACCTGCTTTGACGTTGTTGTTGACGGTGTCGACGGCGCGTTTACCGCGATCGTTGATGGCGAGTTGAAGCTGTCGTTTGTGCCTGCCAAGGGCGAACTGCCCGCGCGCTTTGAGATGCGATTTACCGATGAGAGCCGCGCTTCTGCCGGCTGCGGTCGTTCCGTACGGTGGGAGCCCGTCGACGAGGTTCGTAACGTGCGCATTGTTGGCGATGTCTCGTCGGTCGAGGTGTTTGTGAACGATGGCTCGCTCGCGTTTTCGACGCGCATCTATCCCGAGTCCTATGGTGTGACCGTCGACGCTCCGGGTGCGAGCGTGAACTATCACACGCTCAACATCTAGGCGATTCGTCGCATATCGGCGCTATACTTCAGCCGTTGCCCACGATGCGGGAAACATTCGCATCGTGGGTTTTTGCTTATGAAGGGACGGTGTCTTGTGGATGTACAGCAGCTAGAAGAGGCCTGGGCTACAAGGGCTGGCGCGCGTGAGGCGCGGTTGCTCGTGGCTTCGCATGTGCCGGCGGCGCTGTCTCAGCTGGGGATTGTGCGCCCCGGTGACCGCCTGGTGGCCTTTGCGGACGACTTTGCCGATGCGTTTGCGTGCGGCTTTGATGGCTGCGATGTTGTGCTGGTGGGGGATCCGTGCGCCGAGGCGTTTGCCGCCGCATCCGAGGGCTTTGATGTTTCGTTTGATGCCGAGGGTCCGCACCTGTGGTGGTTCGTCAACTCTATCGGCGGGTTTGGTCTGCGCGTGCCCGATCTTCGCGCCCTGGGTCGCGCGGCTCGCGATGCCCGCGCGCTGCTCGTGGTGGATAATACCGTGGCTGGTGTCTTTGGGTGCGATCCGTTGCGCTTGGGTGCCGTGCTGTCGCTCGAGGCACTCGACCGCGTGTGTGCTGGTAAGTCACCGCGCAAGCTCGTTGCCGCTTCGGTGGCGCGCTCGCAGCTCAAGCGCCATCGTGTGGATGCCGCTGCCGAGTGCGCATATGCCCTGCTTGAGCGCTGCGATGCGTTGGCACTCGACCTGTCTGTCGAGGAGGTTGACGTGCTTGAGCGTGGTCTTTCCTCGCTCGATACCCGCATGCAGGCACACTTCGACCGCGCCCGTGCGCTGGCCGAGTATCTGGCCGCCAACGAGATGGTGCGCGACGTGCGCTACCCCGGACTGACCTCGCATCCCGACCATGCGGTTGCAACGGGAATCCTCGAGCACGGCTTTGGCCCGGCAGTTGAGTTTGACCTTATCGAGCTTAGCGCAGGAGAGCTGTTCGACGCTTTGCCGGGGGAGTTTCGCACATCGCCTGCCGGCGGCGCAACGACGCGTCTTTCGGCCCCACGCGGCAATCAGGGGAGCACCATCCGCCTCTTCGCCGGCACCGACAACCCCTTGGTAGTTGCGGCCACCCTAGACAACGCCCTTCGCAACCAGCTAAATCATCCTCAACTTCATAAGTTGCGGTGAAATATGGATTGATTTACGGCTTTAACCGCATAAACAGTCCCTATTTCACCGCAACTTATAAGAAGGGGTTGTGTGGCTATAAAGCCCCGTCTCAAATTGGCTACTCTTTGATGCTGGCGATGAGGTCGTTTGCTTTGTTGGCGATGACGTTGTTGATGTCGGCCTGCAGCTCCTCGTAGACCGCTACGGCTCGCTCGCCGGCGGGGGTGAGCGTGGATCCGCGGGCGCCGTCGCGCTCGATGAGCTTGCAGCCAAGCTGACCTTCGGCTTCGTTCACAATGCGCCAGGCCTTGGAATATGCCATGCCCATGCTCTTGGCGGCACGGTTGAGCGAGTGCTCGCGGGCGATACCTTGCAGCAGCAAGACGCAGCCGTGGCCGAAGACGCCCGGCAGATCCTTGTCGCACGCTTGAATGACCAACTTTGCCGTCGTCTTGTACTCCATGTGCTCCGCGTCTCCCCGCTAAAGTGTTTGCTGGGCAAACGCAAGGCCTGCGTCAAACCCTCATGTGCTCTTCTTAAATCATGCATTGTAGCAGTCAAAGTGCGTTAAGATACTTCCCCAGTATTGGGCGCCCAAGGTTGGGCTGGGTCCTACGAGGCCTGCAGCCGACCGGTCGCATGGAAAAAGGAGAAACATGGCTACGTTCTTTCCCGGTGAGTCCCACACGTTTTCGGAGTATCTGCTGGTCCCTGGTTACTCGTCCTCGCAGTGCATCCCCAACAACGTCTCTCTTAAGACGCCGCTGACCCGCTTTAAGCGCGGTGAGAAGCCGGCAATCACCCTGAACATCCCCATGGTTTCCGCCATCATGCAGTCCGTCTCGGGCGTCGACATGGGTGTCGCGCTCGCTACCGAGGGTGGCCTGTCCTTCATTTACGGTTCCCAGAGCGCCGAGTCCGAGGCCGCTATGGTCAAGGCCGTCAAGGATCACAAGGCCGGCTTCGTTCAGTCCGATTCCACGCTGACCCCCGACATGACCATGGAGCAGGTCATCGAGCTCAAGGAGAAGACCGGTCATTCCACCATGCCGGTCACCGACGACGGCACTCCCAAGGGTAAGCTCCTGGGCATCGTCACCAGCCGTGACTATCGCCCCAGTCGCGATGACCACCAGACGAAGGTCTCCGAGTTCATGACCCCGCGTGAGCAGCTCATCGTAGGCGACAAGAATATCAGCCTCAAGGTTGCCAACGACGTCATTTGGGACAACAAGCTCAACGCCCTTCCTATCGTCGATGACAACGATCACCTCATGGGCATTGTCTTCCGCAAGGACTACGACAGCCACAAGACCAACCCCAACGAGCTGCTCGATAACGACAAGCGCTACATGGTCGGAGCCGGTATCAACACCCGCGACTATGCCGAGCGCGTGCCGCTGCTCATCGAGGCCGGCGCCGATGTCCTGTGCATCGACTCTTCCGAGGGCTTCAGCGAGTGGCAGAAGCGCACCATCGAGTGGATCCGCGCCAACTACGGCGAGGACGTCAAGGTCGGTGCCGGCAACGTCGTCGACGCCGAGGGCTTCCGCTTTTTGGCCGACTGCGGTGCCGACTTCATCAAGGTCGGTATCGGCGGCGGCTCCATCTGCATCACCCGCGAGACCAAGGGCATCGGCCGCGGCCAGGCCACCGCGCTGATCGACGTCTGCCGCGCTCGCGACGAGTACTACGAGGAGACCGGCGTCTACGTGCCCGTGTGCTCCGACGGCGGCATCGTCTACGACTACCACATGACGCTCGCCCTTGCCATGGGTGCCGACTTTATGATGCTGGGCCGCTACTTCGCCCGCTTCGACGAGAGCCCGACCGAGCGCGTCAATGTGAACGGTCAGTACATGAAGGAGTACTGGGGCGAGGGTTCTGCACGTGCCCGCAACTGGCAGCGCTACGACCTGGGCGGTGCCGCGAAGCTCAGCTTCGTCGAGGGCGTCGACTCCTACGTTCCCTACGCCGGTTCCCTCAAGGACGGCGTGGGCGGCACGCTCTACAAGGTCAAGTCAACGATGTGCAACTGCGGCGCCCTCTCGATCCCCGAGCTCCAGGAAAAGGCACGCCTAACGCTGGTCAGCTCGACCTCGATCGTCGAAGGCGGCGCCCACGACGTAGTCGTCAAGGACTCCCAGCAAAGCGTCAGCTATCGCTAAGCGGCTTTCCCAAGCACCGCACCTTGCCGTTCAAACCGTCGCTCGCGTACCAAAGTACGCGTCGCTCCTCTTTCACGGCAATCTGCGGCACTTGGAAAACCCGATCATGCTTGGGCGGGTAACAATTAGCGGTTGATTCACAACCACGTTATTTAGATAAAGCGAGATGCCCGCAAGTCGCAGGCATCTCGCTTGTCGTATTTGCTATCATCAGTCAAGTTAACCTTAGGGTCGGTCGGCTTGGCTTTGTTCGCTACAAGTTTCGCACGCAAAGAAGAGCACTTAATGTGCTCTTCGTCTTGCGCAGGACTGTCCGCAGTAGCGAATAAAGCTAAGCCGACCGACCCCAGCTAAGATTAAAGGAGCTGATATGTGCGATTGCACAGATCATAAGGACGAGATTCCTGTCTACGACGCGCAGGCCATTGAGTCCAGGTGGATGAAGGCCTGGGAGGACTCCAACCTCTTTGCCGTCGACACCGACGACAGCAAGCCCAAGAAGTACGTGCTCGAGATGTTCCCGTATCCGTCGGGCGACCTGCACATGGGCCACGCGCGCAACTACACTATCGGCGATGCCATGGCCCGTCAGGCCCGCATGCGTGGCTACGACGTGCTGCATCCCATCGGCTTTGACGCTTTTGGCCTGCCCGCCGAGAACGCCGCCATCAAGCACAACACGCAGGCTGCCGCCTGGACGTATAAGAACATGGACCAGGCGCTCGCCACGATGAAGCGCATGGGCTTCTCCTACGATCTGGATCGCATGGTCAAGACCTGCAGCCCCGACTACTACCGCTGGGGCCAGTGGATCTTTGAGAAGATGTGGGAAAAGGGCCTGGTCTACCGTAAGAAGAACCCGGTCAACTGGTGCCCCACCTGCAAGACCGTTCTGGCTAACGAGCAGGTTACCGAGGGTAAGTGCTGGCGCTGCGGCACCGAGCCCGAGAAGCGCGACCTGGAGCAGTGGTACTACAAGATTACCGAGTACTCCCAGGAGCTGCTCGACGATCTGGAGAAGCTCCCCGGCTGGCCTGAGCGCGTCAAGCAGATGCAGGCCAACTGGATCGGTCGCTCTGAGGGCGCCGAGGTCGACTTTACCCTGTGCGACCAGGATGGCGAACCCATCGAGGGCGACGAGGGCAAGATCACCGTTTTCACCACGCGTGCCGATACGCTCTTTGGCGTTTCCTTCTTTGTCCTGGCTCCCGAGTACGCCGGCTTGCACGAGCTCGTCGAGGGCACGGAGTACGAGGAGGCCGTCACCAAGATCGTCGAGGACTCCAAGCATATCTCTGCCGTCGAGCGTGCCCAGGGCACCCTCGAGAAGCACGGTGCCTTCACGGGCCGCTATGTGGTAAACCCCGTCAACGGCGAGAAGGTCCCCGTTTGGGTTGCCGATTATGTCGTTGCCGACTACGGTACCGGTGCCGTCATGGCCGTTCCCTGCGGCGACCAGCGCGACTTTGAGTTTGCCCGTAAGTACGACCTGCCGATCGTGCCGATCATCCTGGACGATGACGATCGCGCTGCCGTCGAGGCCAGCGGCGAGAGCATCGATACCTTCCATGCCGAGACCGTCGACTGGGATTGCGCTCACGCTGCCGAGGGCACGCTCGTCCAGTCCGGCAAGTACACTGGCATGCGCGGCGGTAAGCACTCCGAGGGTGAGGCTGCCATCGTGGCCGATCTCGAGGCCATGGGCTGCGGCCGTCGCAAGGTCGAGTTCCGCTTGCGCGACTGGCTCATCAGTCGCCAGCGCTATTGGGGCAACCCCATCCCGGCTATCCACTGCGAGCACTGCGGCATCGTGCCCGTGCCCGAGGATCAGCTGCCGGTGACGCTGCCCGAGAACCTGGACCTGGGCGCCGGCGAAACCCTCGCCGAGTGCAAGGAGTTCTACGAGACCACCTGCCCGGTCTGCGGTCGCCCGGCCAAGCGCGAGACCGATACCATGGACACCTTTACCTGCTCCAGCTGGTACTACCTGCGCTATACCGACCCGCACAACACCGAGCTGCCCTTCTCCAAGGGAGCCGCCGACCGTTGGATGCCCGTCGATAACTACATCGGCGGCATCGAGCACGCCATTCTGCACCTGCTCTACAGCCGTTTCTTTACCAAGGCACTGCGCGACCTGGGTCTGCTGAGTGTGGACGAGCCCTTCACCAACCTGCTGTGCCAGGGCATGGTCAAGGACGAGAACGGCGACACCATGTCCAAGTCCAAGGGCAACGTCGTGCCCCCGAGCTCGGTTATCGAGCCCTACGGTGCCGACACCATGCGTTTGGCGATCCTGTTTATCGCCCCGCCCGAGAAGGACTTCGACTGGGATCCCAAGGCCGTCGAGGGCGCCAACCGCTTCATCAAGCGCGCCTGGCGTATCGTTTGGCAGCTCGTCCAGTCCGGCGACGCCAACGTGGCCTTCGACAAGTCCGCGCTCGACGAGGTCGCGATGAAGCTCTATCGCGAGCGTCACCGCACCATCGCCAAGTGCACCGAGGACTTCGATCGCGGCCAGTTCAACACCGCCATCTCGGCCGTCATGGAGCTCGTCAACGCGGCGAGCGCCTACCTCAACGCCACCGAGGGTACCGCCCGCGACAAGGCGCTGTGCTACGGCGTGGCCAAGGATATCGTGAGCGTCCTTGCCCCCATCTGCCCGTTCTGGGCCGACGAGCTGTGGCACGAGGCGCTCGGCTGCGAGGGCAACGCCTACACCGCCGCCTGGCCCGAGTTCGACCTGGCCGAGTCCGTTGAGGACACGGTGCAGATCGTGGTCCAGGTGCTCGGCAAGGTCCGCGGCCGCGTCGACGTGGCCCGCGATGCCTCCAACGAGGAAATGCAGGCTGCCGCCGAGGCCGCTGTCGCTAAGTGGACCGAGGGCAAGACTGTCGTCAAGGCCATCTGCGTGCCCGGCAAGCTGGTCAACCTGGTGGTCAAGTAAGCACTGCGCGCATAGCTGACATGCAATGAACGAGGGGCGATCCAGTTGGGTCGTCCCTCGTCTTGTGTTTTTAGCCCTGCTTAGTCATTGCGTCGCAACGTTTTCTATGGGATGTGTACCAGGTCCCTAAAGTAAACGTTGCCCGTTGCCTCTTCGAACATCCAAATGTTGAGGTAGATGTCGTTGAGGTCGTTGTTCACATCAAAGTCCGGATCGTCGAAGGTGCCCACAAAGGTGAGCATGGCGCGCGTTTCCTCTCCAGCGGCGACCGGTTGGCGCATGTGTACGTCGCGGACCACGCCGTTGACGTAGGCATAGGAGTCCACATCGCCAAACATCATGTCGACACCGGTGTTGTTGGACACCGTAAAGACGAGCGCGGCGTCCCCGTAGCCGTCGGTGTCCTTGCCCACGCAGGTAACATGGACGTTCTCGTCCGCCTCAAGGTCGATGGGGAGCTGTTCTTGGGAATCGGGACCCAGGCCCTGGGGATCGACGATGTCTTCGTTTATTTTGTCGAAGCTCGCCGGGGGTTCGGTTTTCTCGATGGCTTTGGTGCTGCCAAGATCCGGTTCGCATGTTCCGGTTTTGCTGTTCGTTTTGCCACAGCCCACGAGGGTCAACGAGCACGTTGCGATGGCGAGCGCAGTCATGCAGAGGGTGCCTAGGCGTTTCATGGGTGCCTCCTTACCGTAAAGGATCTCGAAAGGTTCGTCGTTGCGCGACTTGCTGGCTGGCTTGTTGCAGAATGCCCCTTAACGTAAGTCTGATCGATAGGGGCTCGGGGAGGAATGCCCTTGGGGTCCGAACGGGCCTGTGGATTGGGACGCATGGCCCGTTCTTGGACCCTCGGACGCTTGCCTCATGGAGTCTTTAGTCCAATTGTCCTATTCTTGTGGAGAAGCTGTGCGCACGCTGACCTGCAGATTCGTACTGTGCTTGCACGTTTCCGCAGCTATTGGTATAGTTTGCTTGCAAATGAAGTTGTAATTGAAAGAAGTGGGGTTTCGGCCCCGCTTCTTTTTTGTATGGATGGAGGTGCCGCAATGGTCAAGACCAAGACCGAGCAGGCGATCATCGACGCGCTCGAGGCCGTCGCTCCCCAGCACGATATCGACATCGTCGACGTCGAGCTCGTGGGTGCCACCAAGGCCCCCTGCGTGCGCGTGCGTATCGAGGGTGCCGAGGGTCAGAGCCTGTCGCTCAACGACGTCACGGCCAACACCAAGTGGGTCGGCGATGTGATTGAGGAGCTCGACCCCATCTCTTCGAGCTATACGCTCGAGGTGTCGAGCCCGGGTATGGCGCGCCCGCTGCGCCGCCCGTGCGACTTTGCCCGCTTTGTGGGCGAGAACTGCGAGCTCACCTCCACCGCCACCGAGGGCCGTCGCAAGTACGCCGGCAAGATTGCCGCCGCCACCGAGGCCGACGTGACCCTCGAGCTCGAGGACGGCGAGTCCGTTACCCTCGATTTCTCTGATGTTAAAAAGTGCAAATTGAAGCCCACCTACGACTTCAAGCCCGCGAAGGAAGGAAAGTAAGATGGCAGCATCCGACATGATGTCCGCCCTGATGGAGCTTTGCCAGGAGAAGCACATCGACCAGCTCTACCTGATCGACCGCCTGGAGCAGTCGCTCGCCAAGAGCTATGCCGAGATTCTGCATCTTGAGTGGGGCGCCAAGGTGACCATCGACCGCACCACCGGCAAGATCTACGTCTACCGCCTTGAGCCGATCGACGATTCCATGGACGAGGAGGGCAACTTCACCGAGTTCGAGGAGATCGACGTCACTCCCAAGAACACGAGCCGCATCGCTGCCCAGCACGCCAAGGCCGAGATTAACGCCATTGTGCGTAACTCCGCCCGCGAGCAGATCTACGAGGAGTTCTCCGGCCGCATCGGTGACCTCATCAGCGGTACCGTGCTGCAGTCCACGCCCGACTTCACGATCGTCAAGATCCGCGAGGGCGTCGAGGCCGAGCTTCCGCACTTCGACCAGCGTCGTTACGAGAACGAGCGCAACGAGCGTCCGATGGGCGAGCGCTACCTGCACAACCAGCACATCAAGGCCGTGATCATCGACGTTCGCGACCCCAACTCCAACCTGCAGCCGGTTCGCGGCGAGCACAGCCGTCCGCCGATTGTCATCTCCCGTACCCACCCCGAGCTCATGCGTCGTCTGTTTGAGCAGGAGGTGCCCGAGATCTATGAGGGCACCGTCCAGATCAAGTCGATCGCCCGCGAGCCCGGCCAGCGCTCCAAGGTCGCCGTCCACTCGCTTGACGATCGTCTGGATCCCGTGGGCGCCTGCGTCGGCCCCAAGGGCAGCCGTGTTCGCGCTGTCGTGGGCGAGCTCCGTGGCGAGCGCGTCGACGTCATCCTGTGGGATGCCGATCCTGCCGTCTATGTCGCCAACGCCCTGTCGCCCGCTAAGGTCACCCGCGTCCTCATCGACGAGGAGAAGGCCTACGCCGGCGTCATCGTGCCCGACGACCAGCTGTCCCTCGCCATCGGCAAGGAGGGCCAGAACGCCCGCCTCGCCGCGCGCCTTACCGGCTGGCACATCGACATCAAGTCCGAGACGCTTGCCGCCGACATCCTCAAGAACGTTCCCGTTCACGAGGAGCCCGCCGCCGACCTGATCGGTGACGAGGAGGACGAGGACGTCCGCCGCTGCGAGTACGTGTCCGAGGACGGCATCCAGTGCCGCAACCAGGCTCGTCCCGGCTCCCGTTTCTGCGGTGTCCACGACACCGACGCCTTCGATGATGCGGAGGACCTGATCTAGCGCGCGGTTGCGCCGGGCGGGTCCCGGCGCGTCTCCCACGCTCGTTCAGTCTCTAGGCACCCAAGGTGCCAGAAAGGGTAGGTGAAGTCATATGGCAAAAGTCCGTGTGTCCACCCTGGCCAAAGAGTTCGGCATGACCTCTAAGGAACTGATGGGTCATCTCGCCGATATGAAGATTCCCGCTAAGTCCGCTTCCTCCACCTTGGAGGACGCCTATGTCGCCATGGTCCGCAAGCAGCTCGCCTCGGTGATCGAGGCCCGCGCCCAGGAAGTCGAGGCCGCCAAGCAGGCCGAGGAGCAGGCAGCTGCCGCCGAGGAGGCCGCTCGCGCCGCCGAGGCCGAGCGCGAGCGCATCGCCGCCGAGAAGGCCCGCGAGGAGGAGCGTCGCCAGTTTGCCGCAGCCCAGGCTGCCGAGGAGGCCGCCCGCGCCGAGGCCGAGGCTAAGAAGAAGGCCGAGCAGGAGCGTCTTGCCCGCGAGAAGGAGGAGGCTGCCCGCGAGGCCCAGCGCCGCGCCGTTCCCGCTTCCGACTCCGGTTCGCGCTTCCGTTCGCTGCTCGACCAGATCGCCGCACAGGAGACCGTGCTCAAGGAGAAGAAGGACGCCGAGGACAAGGCCAAGGCCGAGCGCGCCGCAGAGCGCGGTAACCGTCGTGGCGGCAATAACGACCGCCGCGGTGGCCGTCGTAACGATCGCAACGCTTCCGACAACAACTCCGAGCGCAATGCCTCCGAGAGCCGTCCGCACAGCCATCGCACCAACGCCAGCAACAACGTCGCTGCCGGCATGGACTTCCCCAACCCCGATAAGCAGGGCAAGGGCAAGAAGCGCAAGGGCGGTCACAACAACGAAGAGGACCACTACAGCCGCATGGCTCGCGAGGCCGAGGAGTACAGCCGCGAGAAGGTGCTCGAGGAGGCTCGTGCTGCCGTCGAGGAGGCCTCTCGCGAGTCCACCGGTCGCCGCAAGAAGCGCAAGGAGAAGCGCGAACGCGAGGCTGCCAAGGCTCAGGAGGAGCGCAAGATAGAGGAGGCGCTGGCCCAGGGCGTGAACCCCGAGGACCTCGACGCCATCAAGGTCTCCCAGGGCGTTACCGTCCAGGAGCTTGCCGAGGCGCTTGACGTTCCGGCCAACGACATCATCAAGCGCCTGTTCCTGCTGGGTACGCCGCTCACCATGACGCAGTCCATGTCCGACGACCTCGTCGAGCTCGTCGCCGACGACCTGGGCCGTCAGATTAAGATCATCACCCCCGAGGAGGAGAACACCTTCTCGTTCTACGACGATCCCGCCGACCTTAAGCCGCGCGCCCCGGTCGTCACCGTCATGGGCCACGTCGACCACGGTAAGACGTCGCTGCTCGACGCCATCCGTCATACCGGCGTTGCTGCCGGCGAGGCGGGCGGCATTACGCAGGCCATCGGCGCTTCGCAGGTCATGATCAACGACCGCAAGATCACCTTTATCGATACCCCGGGTCACGCCACCTTTACGGCTATGCGTGCCCGTGGTGCTAAGGTGACCGACATCGTCATTCTGATCGTGGCCGCCGACGACGGCGTCATGCCCCAGACGGTCGAGTCGATCAACCATGCCAAGGCCGCCGGCGTTCCCATCGTCGTCGCCGTCAACAAGATCGATAAGCCGGGCGCCAACCCCGACCGCGTGCGCCAGGAGCTCACCGAGTACGGCGTCATCCCCGAGGAGTGGGGCGGACAGAACATGTTCGTCAACATCTCGGCCAAGCAGAAGATCGGTATCGACGACCTTCTGGAGACCGTGCTGCTTCAGGCCGACGTTCTCGAGCTCAAGGCTAACCCGGACACCTTTGCCTCCGGCAACGTCCTCGAGGCCAAGCTCGACAAGGGCCGCGGCTCGGTCGCTACCGTGCTCGTGACCCGCGGTACCCTGCACGTGGGCGATACGCTGGTCGCCGGCCTTACCTACGGCCGCGTCCGCGCCATGCTCGACCCCAAGGGTCGCGCCGTCACCGAGGCCGGTCCCTCCGACGCCGTCGAGATTTTGGGCCTGCAGTCCGTGCCCAACGCCGGCGACGAGTTCCGCGTGTTTGAGGACGAGCGCGAGGCTCGCGCCCTTGCCGACGAGCGTTCGCTCAAGGCCCGTATCGAGGAGCAGAGCCGCGTCAAGCACGTCACGCTCGAGAACCTCTTCGAGACCATCGCCGACGCCGAGGTCAAGGAGCTCAACCTGATCATCAAGGCCGACGTCCAGGGTTCCATCGAGGCCCTTCAGGACTCGCTCGACAAGATGGATCAGTCCGAGGTTCGCATCAACACGATTCACTCCGCCGTTGGCGCCATCAACGAGACCGACGTGGTCCTGGCCGACGCCTCCAACGCCATCATCATCGGCTTTGGCGTCCGTCCCGACGGTAAGGCCCGCTCCGCCGCCGAGCGCGAGGGCGTCGAGATCCGTTGCTACGACGTCATCTACAAGTGCCTCGAGGAGCTCGACGCCGCCCGTATCGGCATGCTCAAGCCCACCGAGGTCGAGGTCGCCACGGGTACCGCGACCGTCCTTGACACCTTCAAGGTGCCCAAAGTCGGTATCGCCGCCGGTGTCCGCGTCGAGGAGGGCGAGATCGCCGCGACCGATTCCGTGCGCCTGGTGCGCGACGGTATCGTGGTCTTCAACGGCAAGATCGCCTCGATGCGCCACTACAAGGACGAGGCCAAGAGCCTCAAGAGCGGTTCCGAGGGCGGCATTGGCCTGGAGAACTTCCAGGACATCAAGCCCGGCGACCAGATCGAGGGTTACCGCATCGACCAGGTTGCCCGTACCGAGTAGGGGGTAGCGCTATGAAGCAAACGCAGGCAACCCGCCGTCTGGGCGAGCAGCTTCGCGAGAAGCTTGGTTATATCCTGCTCTTTGAGGTTTCCGATCCGCGTCTCGACCTAGTTACTTTGACCGCGGTCGAGGTCGCGGTGGACCGTTCGTTCGCGCGTGTGTACGTGTCGTGCGATGCGAGCCGCTACGATGAGGTCATGGAGGCGCTCGCAAGCGCCAAGGGCCGTATTCGCAGCCTGTTGGCTCGCTCGCTCGATTGGCGTGTTACGCCCGAGCTCGATTTTCGCATCGATCGCTCGACCGATGAGGCCGAGCGCATCACGCGTGCGCTGGAAAACGTTCCCGCCACGCTTGCGATCGAAAAGGACGAGGACGGCTATCCGATAGCGGATGCCGCCCAGGAGGCAGCTTTAGATGACTAATTCCGCCGACCTCGCCTCGTGCGAGTCTGCAGATATTCAGCGACGCATCCTCGAGCTCATCGAGGGTGCGTCCTCCATTGCGATTTCGGGACATACTTCTCCCGATGGCGATGCCTTGGGCTCCGTGCTGGGTCTGGGCCTCTCGCTCATGAAGTTTTTCCCCAACAAGGACATTGCCCTGCTGCTGGCAGACGATGACCCGGTTCCGCGTATCTACCGCTTTATGGAAGGCTCCGATCGCCTGGTGCCGGCATCTGCGTACACTGGCAATCCGGACCTGTTCATCTCGGTGGACGTACCGGTCGTCGAGCGCCTCAACGACTCTGCTGAGGTGCTTCGTCGCTCCAAGCATGTGGTGTGCTTCGATCACCATCCGGCTCGCGAGGAGTTTGCCGAACTGAGCCTGAGGCGTGTTGAAGCTGCAGCCTGCGCTATGATCATCGACCGCTTCTTGGACAACTGTGGCATTGTCGCCCGTGATGGCGTTGCGACCTGCCTGCTGTGCGGCTTGGTTACCGATACCGGCCGTTTTCAGTACCAAAACGCCGATGCCGCTGCGTTCCATGCGGCTTCGCGACTGGTTGCCCACGGTGCCGATCCGGCGCGTGTGGCACTCGAGGTATATCAGAGCATGCGCGTTGAGTTTTTGCACCTCAAGTCCATCGTTATGGGCCGCATCAAGACAGTGGCCCACGGGCGCGTCGCGTATAGCTACGCGTACCAGAGTGACCTTGAGGCTTGCGGTGTCACCTCGGATGAGTGCGACGGCCTGGTTGACGTGGTGCGCTCAGTGATGGGCGTCGAGGTCTGCATGTTCTTAAAGGGCATTGAGGGCGATACCAAGGTGCGTGGCAACCTGCGCTCCAAGGGGGACCTCGATGTGTCCGAGATTGCTGCCAACTTTGGCGGTGGCGGGCATCATGCTGCCGCCGGTTTCTCCAACAACGGAACGATTCTCGAGACGCTCACCGTGGCACTTCCCATGCTGGCCGAGCTGGTAGGGGAGGATCCCGCTTCGGTGACCGTCGAGCTTTAACTTTTTGGATGGTACATGGCTCGTCGTACGCCTTCACAACTGAATATGCTGCTCGCCGTCGATAAGCCGGTGGGCTGTACGTCCCACGATGTGGTCTCGCAATGCCGACGCGCCCTCCATGAGCGGCGCGTCGGCCATGCCGGCACGCTCGACCCCATGGCATCTGGCGTCATGGTGGTGGGTGTGGGCCAGGCCACCCGTCTGCTGGGCATGCTCACGCTCGATACCAAAAGCTACGTCGCCGATATTTCGTTTGGCGCCGAGACGAATACCGATGATGCGGAGGGCGAGGCGGTCCGCACGGTGGCTGTTGCCAACGAGCTCCGCGATCCTGCCTATGCGCGTGAGCAATTGGCCTCCATGCTGGGTCCGCAGATGCAGGTGCCGCCGGCGTTTTCGGCTATCTCGGTCAATGGCGTTCGTGCCTACAAGTCTGCTCGCGAGGGCAATGCGGTGGACCTACCTCCGCGTCCCGTCGAGGTCTATGCCGCCGACCTGATCGCCGTGGGCGGCGAAGGTGATACGTGCGTGTGGACCGTGGCGTTCTCGGTGAGCAAGGGAACCTATATCCGAGCGCTCGCTCGCGACCTGGGCCGCGCCTGCGAGAGCGCCGCGCACATTTCCGCGCTGCGCCGCACGGCCTCCGGTGTTGTTTCCATTGGCGCTTGTCATGCGGTCGAGGAGCTTTCTCCCGAGTCCGCGGCTGGCTTTGCCCTGGATCCCATTGCGGCCCTGGGCGCCACACGTGTTGACTTGCCGGGCAATCTTGCCGACGACCTTCTCTGCGGCCGACGCATTCCCGTTGAGCGTGCGCTTGCCGATTTCGATGCCTCGAAGGCGCCGTTTGCGTTGGTGCTCGATGGGGGACTCAAGGCGCTCGCCCGCATTGAGGGTGGCCGCTTTGTCATGGAGCACGTGTTTCCGCAGGCAATCGGCGGTGTTCGATGATGTTGTCCGTTCGCGAGCTCGCGCGTATCTTTTTCGCGGGCGAGTCGGACGAGGCTCGCATCGTTACTGCCGATGTGTTTGATAAGTGTGAGCACCTGGGTGCCGCATCGATTGCCATCGGCGTGTTCGACGGCGTTCACCGTGGACACCGGGAGCTCATTGCGGCGCTTGTCCGTGATGCCCGTGCCCATGGCTGCAAGGCGGTCGTAGTTACCTTCGATCCCGACCCGGACGTCGTGGTGAGCCCTTCGCCCGCTCAAAAATTGATGACGACGGCCGACCGTCTGCATGCCCTGGCTCAAACTGGGGTCGATGCGGTGGTGGCCGTTCCCTTTACGCCTGAGGTTGCGGCGCTTGACCATGTTGCTTTTCTCTCGCTGGTGTCGCGTCTGGTCGACATTCGATCGATTCGCGTTGGCAGCGACTTTAGGCTGGGTCGTGGCGGTGCTTCTGGTGTTGACGAGATGCGCGCCTGGGGTGCCGAGCGCGGCGTTGACGTATACGGGCACGACTTGCTTTGCGAGGGCGGTGAGGCCATTTGCGCCACCCGCATTCGTCATGAGCTGGGACAGGGCCATGTGGAGCTTGCTGCTGAGTTACTCGGCCGTCCGTATATGGTGCGTGGCGGTGTTATTCGCGGCCGTCACGAGGGTTCTGGCATGGGCTTTCCCACGGCAAACCTGCAGGTTCCCGACGGTATTCAGGTGCCTGCCGATGGCGTGTATGAGGGTCTGGTGCTGGTCGATGACACCGCGTGGCCCGCTGCCGTGAACGTCGGACTGCCGCCGACGTATGCCGACGATGTCGCTTCGGCGCATCTCGAGGCTAATTTAATTGGTTATACGGGCGACCTGTACGGCTCTTCTGTTTCGCTAGCGTTTACGCGTTGGCTGCGTCCGTCGCGTGTGTTCGATTCGCTGGATGAGTTGATTGCGACCGTCGAGGGTAATATCGAAGATATTCGTCACAACTTGGGCAAGCAGGGGGTGAGCATCCGTGATTAGCGATGAGGAAAAAGACCAGGTACGCGCTGCGTCTGACCTGGTTGCCATCGTGCAGGAAACGGTCGAGCTCAAGCCCCGCGGCCATGAGTTTTGGGGATGCTGCCCCTTCCATGGCGAAAAGACGCCGTCCTTCCACATTATCCCCGCCACGCAGGTGTGGCATTGCTTTGGCTGCGGCGAGGGTGGCGACGTTTTCACGTATATCATGAAGCGCGAGAACTTGAGCTTTCCCGAGTCAATCCGTTATTTGGCCGATCGCGCGGGTATTGAGCTGCATGACACCGGAGATCGCCGCGAGCGCGGCACCAAGCGTGCCCGCATCTACGATCTGTGCGCCGAGACCGCCCAGTTCTACCACACCATGCTCATGCGCGGTAAGGACGGCCGTCCGCGCGAGTACTTTGCCAGCCGCGGCATGGGCGGCGACGTCTGCCGCCGCTACTGCCTGGGCTTTGCACCGGGCCGTAACGCGCTGGTGTCGCACCTGTCCCAGGCGGGTTTTACCCCGCAGGAGATGATCGACGCCAACGTTGCCGTGAGCCGCGGGCGCGGGCAGCTTGCCGACCGCTTTTACGACCGCGTGATGTTCCCCATCTTTGACGAGCAGGGTCACAACATTGCCTTTGGCGGTCGCATTATGGGCGACGGTCAGCCTAAGTATCTCAACACCGCCGAGACGAGCGTGTTCCATAAAAAGCGAAACCTCTACGGTTTTAATTGGGCCAAGGAGTTTATCGTCGCGCAGGATACCGCCGTCGTGGTGGAGGGCTATACCGATTGCATCGCCTGCTGGGAGGCGGGGATTAAAAACGTTGTCGCCACGCTGGGCACCGCGCTCACGGAGCATCATGTCAAGACGCTCATCCGCTTTGCCAAGCGCATCGTGTACATGTTCGATGGTGACGCCGCCGGCCAAAAGGCCGCTCGCCGTGCGATTCAGTTTATTGAGCAGGATTCGATGGACCTGCGCTGTGTGGTGCTGCCCGACGGTAACGATCCCATGGAGTTCATCACGGCGCACGGCGGAGAGGAGCTGCAGAAACGCATTGACGCCGCCGAGCCTCTCATGGACTTTGTGTACCGTTCGCTGCAGGAGTCGAGTGACATCACCACGCCGGGCGGTCGCGCCAAGGCGCTGGAGGATGCGCTGACGCTTATCTATCCGTTGCGCGACAGCTATATGATCGACACGTACTTTATCCAGATTGCCGACCTGTTGGGTTTGGATCTGGAGACCGTGCGCGCGAGCTCGGGCCGTGTGTTTCGCGATGTCGCCAAGCGCGAGGATGTGGAACGACGTCGTGAGCAGAACTATGAGCGCCAGCGGGCACAGGCTGAGCGGTCCGGTAGCGCGGGCGGTCGGACGTCGGGTTCTCGCGATGCCGGTCGCGGTGCTTGGGCATCGGGCGCGAAGCCGCCGGTGTCCGCGCCGGTCGAAGAAGAGCCGTACGACTACGTCCCGCTTGATGCCTACGGTGCCGCGCCCGTGGAGGTCGTCGAAGATCTTCCGCCGATCGATGTGCCTGATGGTATGGGCGCTGTGCCTGCGGCTGACGGTTCGGGCGCACCGGCTGCGGCGGCGCCGATGGTTCTTACCGATCTTGAACGCAAGTCCTTGGCAGGGGAGCGCGAACTGTTGACGATGCTCACGAGCTACCCCGACCTGTTCCGCACGTATGCCGACCGCATCTGCTCCATCGAGTGGGTTGACCCACGTCACGAGTCCATCGCATGGGCCGTTCTGGCAACGCCGCCGGGAACCGATCCTGCAGCCTGCATGGATGCGGCGCGCTCAGTGTGTCCCGATGCGGCAACGCTTGTGAGTGCCGGGCGCATCTCGGCGACGAGCAAGCACCCCACCGAGACGAACATCGTGTTTATGCTCGATACGCTCGAGCTCTACACCATCAAGCGTCGCATGCGTGCCGCACAGGCCAAGCTGCGCCAGGACCGTTCGCTCGATGATGAGGCCCGTCGCGCGCTGACCGTGCAGGCCGCGCAGGATTCGCAGCGTCAGCGCGAACTGCAAAAGTCGATCGGCGGCGTGGCAGACCCGTTTCGTTTGATCGGCCTGGAGGCCGCAGGCACCGAACAAGCCTAGATGTTGTGGTCAACCAGCGTATTCTCGCCTATATCCAGTCCTCTTTTTGGGTATAGACGTCACTGTGTGTGCTAAAGTATTGAGTCCTGTGGACTATGAAGGGAGAATCTGTGCCAAAAAAGACTGAGAGCACGGGTACTGGGCTGGAATCCTACGTTGCAAAGCTTATGGGCAACGGCTCAAACAGGACTTCGGTAACCGAGGACGAGATTCAGGTCGCCCTGAAGGATATCGATGTAACTGATGAGCAGCTCACCGCGGTGTATTCCGCGCTGCGCAACAGCGGCATCCAGATTATCTCCGCGAGCGGTAACGACGACGCCCCCATGGACGTCGACGATGACGATAACGATACCGATACCGACGATTTCGATGACGACGACGAGCACGATTCCGGCTCGCTCGACGATCACGAGCTCAAGATGGCCCGTCAAGCCGACGCCGAGATGGGTTCTTCCAAGAGCAAGAAGAAGCGCGCCGTGCGCACGTCCCGTTCGCGTTCGCGCGTGCGCGGCATCGACGCCTCCACGGTGATGCTGACCGGCGACCCGGTCCGTATGTACCTCAAGGAGATCGGCAAGGTCGACCTGCTGACCGCCTCCGAAGAGGTCGATCTGGCTATGAAGATCGAGGCCGGTCTTGAGGCCACCGAGAAGCTCGAGGCTGCCGATGCTGGTGAGCTCGAACTCACGCGTGCCGAGATGCGTCGTCTTACGCGCATTGAGAACGTGGGCCTCGAAGCCAAGCAGGCGCTCATCAGCGCAAACCTTCGTCTGGTCGTCTCCATCGCCAAGCGCTATGTCGGTCGCGGCATGCTTTTCCTGGACCTGATCCAGGAGGGCAACCTCGGTCTGATTCGCGCCGTCGAGAAGTTCGACTACCAGAAGGGCTTTAAGTTCTCCACGTACGCCACGTGGTGGATCCGTCAGGCCATCACGCGCGCGATCGCCGACCAGGCCCGTACCATCCGTATTCCCGTGCACATGGTCGAGACCATCAACAAGCTCGTCCGTGTGCAGCGCCAGCTCCTTCAGGACCTGGGTCGCGACCCGACCCCCGAGGAGATCGGTGCCGAGATGGACATGAGCGCCGACCGTGTCCGCGAGATCCAGAAGATCTCGCAGGAGCCCGTGTCGCTCGAGACCCCCATCGGCGAGGAAGAGGATTCCCAGCTGGGCGATTTCATCGAGGACTCCCAGGCTATCGTTCCGCCCGATGCGGCCAGCTTCTCCATGCTGCAGGAGCAGCTCACCCAGGTGCTCGACTCGCTTGCCGATCGTGAGCGCAAGGTTATCGAGCTGCGCTTTGGTCTTGTCGACGGACATCCCCGTACGCTCGAGGAGGTCGGCCGCGAGTTTGGCGTCACGCGCGAGCGCATCCGCCAGATCGAGTCCAAGACCCTGGCCAAGCTCCGCCATCCCAGCCGTAGCAGCAAGCTCAAAGACTATATCGAGAGCTAGTCAAGCAAGAAGCGCCCTCAAGCACATCTGCTTGGGGGCGCTTTCATGTAGTCGTTGGGGACGTTCTTGAATGACTAGTCGTTCAAGAACGTCCCCAATGACTGGGTCGGAAAATTTCTTAAAAAAGTTCTTGCCCTAAGCTGATTCGTCCGTATAATAAACTTCGTTGCTTGAGAGCACGCACCTATTCCTCGGTAGCTCAATGGTAGAGCACGCGGCTGTTAACCGCGCTGTTGTAGGTTCGAGTCCTACCCGGGGAGCCAGAATTTTCCAGCCCTTTCCGTTGGGCTTTAAATTCCTCGGTAGCTCAATGGTAGAGCACGCGGCTGTTAACCGCGCTGTTGTAGGTTCGAGTCCTACCCGGGGAGCCAGGTTGTAAAACCCGTCGCTTATGCGGCGGGTTTTTTCATGCCGCGATCGCTGTTCGCGAACGTTACCGTATCAACATTTCGTGTCGAGGATGTAATCCCGAGGCTCGCCACCTCAACATGGCGCGGTCGTTGTAGAATATTGCAATGATTGCTCCCACGAGATGGTGCCGCGAGCACCAGATAAGGAGATTCTTGTGTCTGAGACCATTAACGGCAGCCTGAGCGTCTCGAACGACGTTATTGCCGATATTGCCGGTTATGCCGCGATGACGTGCTATGGCGTCGTCGGTATGGCTGAGCAGCTCCAGGGCGCCGAGAGCGTGCGCCTGCTTGCCGGTCAGCGCCTCCGCAAGGGCGTGCTTGTCTCCGCCGACGAGAACGGCCTTACGGTCGATCTTCACGTCGTGCTCGAGAACGGCGTCAACATGAAGTCCGTCTGCCACAATCTTTCGAGCTCCGTTGCCTTCACCCTGCAGGAGATCGCCCAGATCGATCCCGCCAGCCTTAAGATCGGCATCCATATCGACGCGCTCAAGAGCCGTCTGAACTAGCATCCGAAAACGGAGATTCAAATACCCATGATTGCAAAGACCATTCGCACCTGTTTTCCGATCGCTGCGGCTGCTGTTTCCGACAAGGCCGAGGAGATCAACAAGCTCAACGTCTTCCCCGTACCCGACGGCGACACCGGTACCAACATGTCGCTCACGCTCGCTTCGGTGACCAAGGAGCTCTCCGCCCTTCCTGCCGATGCCGATATGGAAGCCATCGCCGGCGCCATCACCCACGGCTCCCTCATGGGCGCCCGCGGCAACTCCGGTGTCATCACCTCGCAGATCCTGCGCGGTGTGGCCGAGGGTCTCGTCTCTGCCGACGATCCCATTACGTCCGCCAACATCGCCTATGCGTTCCGTCGTGCCGTCAAGGTCGCCTTCCAGGCCGTCCGTAAGCCCATCGAGGGCACGATCCTCACGGTGCTGCGCGATGTCTCGACTAAGGCCGACGAGTGCGAGAAGAAGAAGTTCTCGGCTGAGGATTCGCTCGATGCCATCGTCGTTGAGGCGTATCAGTCCGTCGCTCGCACGCCCGACTTGCTGCCCGTCCTCAAAGAGAACGGCGTGGTCGACTCCGGCGCCTTTGGCTTTGCCATCTTCCTGGAGAACTTTGTTGCCGCCGCGCTTGGCCGCAGCACCGTTGTCGAGGATTTCTCCGCCACGTTTGATTCCGCTGGCTCTGCCCGCGATGCGGCCCTTGGTCGCGTTGAGATCGAGGCCAATGACGATTGGGAGGGCTCGGAGTTCCGCTACTGCAACGAGTTCCTCTTTAAGGCCGACGCCCCGTTTGACGAGGACGAGTGCCTTAAGTTCCTGGGCTCCATGGGCGACTGCGAGCTGCTCGTGGGTGCCTACCCCGACTACAAGATCCATGTGCACTCCAACACCCCCAACCTGGTGCTCGAGCACATGCTGCAGCTTGGTCAGATCTATGAGGTCTTTATCCACAACATGGAGATGGAGGCCCACGACCGTACCGCTAAGATTCACGAGGACCAGGAGAAGGCCGCCGAGCCCGCCAAGGCCTTGGGCTTTGTCGCCGTTGCCGCCGGTTCCGGCGAGGCAGACATCCTCAAGTCCCTCGGCGTTGACGTGATCGTCTCGGGTGGCCAGACCATGAACCCCTCGACCGCCGACCTGCTGGGCGCCGTCGACCAGGTCAACGCGACCTCGGTCATCATTTTGCCCAACAACGGTAACATCCGCATGGCTGCCGAGGCCGCTGCCTCTGCCTGCGCCGATAAGAAGGTCGCCGTCGTTCCCACGAAGACCGTCCCGCAGGCCTTCTCCGCGCTGTTCGCGGTCCTGCCCGATTCCGAGCTTGAGGACGCCGTCGCCGCCATGGTCGACGCCATCAGCGAGGTCCGCGATGGCGAGGTCACCCGCGCCGTGCGCGATTCCAGCGCCTCGGACGGCTCGCCGATTCACTCCGGCGACGTCATGGGCATCATTGCCGGCTCCATCGACGTGGTCGGCTCCGACGTGAAGCAGGTCACGCTCGACTGCATCAACCGCATGCAGGAGGAAGAGGAGGGTGACGCGCTGACGATTCTGGCCGGCGAGGAGCTGTCCGATGAGGCCTTCCAGGAGATCGTCGACGCTATCGAGGAGGCTCAGCCCGACCTGGAGATCGACGCCCATCGTGGCGAGCAGCCGCTCTATCCCGTGATCTTCTCGATCGAGTAGGCAACTGCCCATGTCCGAGCTGTGCTCCGTGCCGCGCGTCTCGGAGCGCTTTGCCCAGAGCAATGCGCTCGACGAAGATATCGCGCGACTCAAATATGTTTCGGGTAAACGTGAGGAGGCCCTTCGCCGTCTGGGAATTCGGACAGTGGGGGACCTCCTTCTCCATATTCCTCATCGATACCTCGACTTTACCCGTTCGTGGTCCATCGAGATGGCGCCCATCGGTACCGTGTGCACCATCATCGCCACGGTCGATCGTATCGTCCAAAAGCAGCCGCGTCCGCGCATGCAGGTGACCGAGGTCTCACTCGTTGACGAGACGGGCGTGCTGCAGGTCGCCTTTTTCCGCCAGCCCTGGATTGCCCAACAGCTTAAGCAGGGCGACCGCCTGGCCGTGATGGGCAAGGTTGAATTTGCCTACGGTTTTAAGCAGATGGCCTCGCCGCACTTTGAAAAGCTCGAGGATGGGCGTGCCGCAGGCACCATCCTGCCGGTCCATTATGTGAGTGACGGCGTGAGCCAGGCGTGGATGCGCCGCATCGTAAGCGGCGCGCTCGAGGTCGTCGGCAATCCCTTCGACCCGATTCCCGCACGCTTGCGCGTCAAGCGACGCCTGATGAGCAATGCCCGCGCGCTTCGATCGATCCACTTTCCATCGAGTATGGCTGAGCGGGATATCGCGCGACGTCGCCTTGCTTATGAGGAGTGCCTTTACCTTCAGCTGGCGCTGCGCCTGCGCAACGATGGCGGCCTAGTCGATGTGGTGCCCTATGCCCACACCGCGGGCGAGCACCTGGCCGCACTCAAGCAAGCCCTGCCGTTTTCGCTGAGCGACGAGCAGGAGGCCGCGTTCCAAGATATCCTGCGCGATATGTGCGATGGCGGGCGCGTGATGAACCGCCTGCTGCTGGGCGATGTCGGTACCGGTAAGACCGCCGTTGCCGCCTGCGCGCTGGCTGTGGCTGCCGATAGCGGCACGCAGGCCTGTGTTATGGCGCCCACGGGCGTGCTGGCGCGCCAATATGCCGATAAGACCGGCCCTCTGCTCTCTCAGGCCGGCATGTCCTGGGCGCTTCTGACGGGTGCCACGCCGGCCGCAGAGCGCGAGCGCATTCATGCCCAGCTGGAATCGGGCGAGCTCGACGTGCTCTTTGGCACCCACGCGGTGCTTTCAGATAACGTTGCGTTCAAGCATCTGTCGCTCGTGGTCATCGATGAACAGCACCGGTTTGGTGTGGGCCAGCGCAATGCCCTGCGCGCCAAGGGCCCCGGTGCGGACCTGCTCGTTATGACGGCGACGCCGATCCCGCGTACGTTGGCGCTCTCTGTCTATGGCGACCTGGACACGAGCATCATTCGCCATCGGCCTGTTCCGGGGGCAGGCGTTACGACACGCGTGCTCACCGAGTCGAGCCGTGACTTGGCCTACGGCGCCATCCGCGAGGCGCATGAAAAGGGCCAGCAGGCCTATGTGATCTGCCCCCTCGTGGAGCCGAGTGACTCGGCCGATGAGCTGGAAGACGTGCCCGGTATTGCCCGCGACGATGAGGGCCGCGTAACCGTCCCCGTGCCGCTGCACGATACGGCAACCGAGCTCGACCGCCTGCGCCTGGCGTTGCCGGGTCTTGTCATCGAGCGCCTTCACGGCCGCATGCCGGCGGGGGAGAAGGACCGCGTGATCGATGCCTTCAAGCGCGGCGAGATCGACGTGCTCGTATCGACCACGGTGGTCGAGGTGGGTGTCGACGTGCCCAACGCCACCGTCATGGTCATCGAGAACGGTGAGCGCTTTGGCTTGGCGGCCCTGCACCAGCTGCGCGGTCGCGTGGGCCGCGGCAGCGTGTCGGGCACGTGCCTGGTCATGACGCACTCCAAGGGCAACGGCGGCGCGTCGGCGGCGCAAGATCGTCTGCAATCGCTCGAAAAAACCTCGGATGGCTTTACGCTCGCCCAGATGGACCTGCGCCTGCGCCACGAGGGCGAAATCCTGGGGTACCGCCAGCACGGCGGTGTGACCTTGCGCTTTGTGGACCTGGACGCCGATGAGGACCTTATCGAATGGGCCCATTTGGACGCGGTCGAGCTCTTGAGGTATGCTTGCAACCTTGACTCTGTGGCGACGCGTCCCTTGCGCGACGCGGTCGCCATGCGTTATCGACATATCTTTAAGGAGGTCAGCGGAGGATGAGAATCATCGGCGGCGAATGGCGCGGTCGTAAGATCGAGGAGCCCCGTGGTCGCGATGTCACCCGCCCCACGACTGATCGCGTGCGCGAGGCGTGCGCATCTATGGTCATGTCGGCATTCGATTTCGATTTGGACGAAGTTCGTGTGCTGGACGCCTTTGGCGGCTCCGGTGCCTTAGGGTTAGAGATGCTCTCTCGTGGGGCCCGCTCGCTCACGACGTTTGAGATCGATCGCAACGCCGCGCGGCTCATTACCAAGAATATCGAGTCGCTCTGCCGCGACCGTGCGCGTTGGCGCGTGGTCACGGGCGACATGCTGGCGAGTGCCTCGCGCGGTCGTGTACCGGGCGGCCCCTTTGATCTGGTCCTACTCGACCCGCCCTATGCTTTTGGTGCCGAGCCGGTCGAGGAACTGCTACAGAACTTGGCTCAGCAGGGTCTGCTTGCACCTGGCGCTTATGCCCTGTTTGAGCATGCCGCCGCCGATGCGGGCGCGCATCCGGCAGACTTTGAGACTGTACGTGAGAAGCGCTACGGCATTACCTCGGTCGACCTGCTTCGTTGGGTCGGCGATGACGATGGTGAGGGCGATAGCGCCGGCACCGATGCTGACAACA
Organism: Collinsella sp. CLA-ER-H5; assembly: GCF_040092375.1. NCBI lineage: Bacteria > Bacillati > Actinomycetota > Coriobacteriia > Coriobacteriales > Coriobacteriaceae > Collinsella > Collinsella sp. CLA-ER-H5. The sequence goes on along the minus strand of NZ_JBBNLR010000014.1, from coordinate 32,261 downwards.
ACGATGCCACGACGTTTCAGGAGGATGCTCATGAGTGACACCATCAATCGCGTGATCGTCCCGGGCACCTTCGATCCCATCACGTTTGGCCATATCGATGTGATCCGCCGCGCCCGCCGCATCTTTCCCAGCGTGATCGTCGCTGTTGCCGAGTCGCAGGGTAAAAACGGTGTGGGCACCACGTTTACGCTCGATGAGCGCGTGGCGCTGGCCCGCGAGGCGCTCGGTGATATCGACGGCGTTGAGGTCCTGCCCTTTACCGGCCTGCTGGTCGACTTCGCTCGTGAGCAGGGGGCGGGGGCCGTGGTCAAGGGCCTGCGCGCCATGACCGACTTTGAGTACGAGCTGCAGCAGGCCGACCTCAACTATCGCTTGGATAACGAGCTGGAGTCCATCTTTGTCATGAGCGCGCCGCAGTACGGCTATATCTCAAGCTCGGTTGTTCGCCAGATCGCCTCGCTCGGTAGTGACGTATCGACGTTTGTCCCGCCCAACGTGGTCGAAGCGCTCAAACATCGCTTTTCGTGACGTTTCTTATTGCCTGGTGGCATGTGGTAAACTAGCACGATGATATGTTACCTATGAAAGGAGACCGGATGCCGGGCGAGAATTTTCCTGGCGATAGGATCGTCAGCTTGGTCGATGAGCTCGAAGGGCTGATCGAGGAAGCCAAGCCGCCTTTCGGCAAGAACGCTCAGTTCAAGGTCATCGACGCCGACGTGTTCTTCAACATCCTCGACGAGATCCGCATGAGCTATCCCGAGGAGTGGCAGAAGTCCCGCCGTATCCTTAAGGAGCGCGAGGAGCTTATGGCTTCCGCCGCCGCTCAGGCCGATTCCATCATCGCCGACGCTCAGCAGCAGGCCCTCACCATTGCCGGTGAGCAGGAGATCGTCCGCCTTGCGCAGCAGCAGGCCGACGACATCCGCGATCGTGCCCAGCAGTACGAGCGCGAGACGCGTTATGCTGCCGAGGACTACGCAGAGCAGGTCTTTACGCACCTTGAGGAAAACCTCAAGAGTCTGACCGGCACCGTTACCCGTTGCCGTCAGCAGCTCAACGAGGGTGCCGCCCAACAGAATGGTCAGTGGTAATGGCTGAGTTCCCGAGCGTTACCGTCGATCTTTCTGAGCAGCTCGAGTTTCCTGGAGATTCGTATCCGCTGACCGGTAAGGTCGATGTCCCCACCTACACGGTGGGCGAGAAGGACTACCAGCTGCAGGACGGCATCGACTACGACGTTGTCTTTACCAATGCCGGTACCGGCGTCTTGCTCACGGGTATGGTCCGCGCGCACGCCACCGGCGAGTGCGACCGTTGCCTGGAGCCCGCCTCGTTTGATATCGCCGGCGAGATCGAGGAGTTCTACCTCTTTGAGGAGCCCGAGGATCCCGAGGCCTACGAGGACGGCTACGAGCTCCTGGGTGAGGACCGTCTAGTCGATCTGGGTGAGCCCATCAATGACGCGGTCGTTATGGACACGCCGTTTGTAGTGCTCTGCAAGCCCGATTGCCGTGGTCTGTGCCCCACATGCGGTTGCAATCTCAACGTCGAGCAATGCGATTGCGCCGCCCAGGCAGAGGCGGAATGGGCCGCTGCCACGGAAAATCCATTTGCAGCATTGAAGAATCTCAAGCTCGATGAGTAAAACTGTGGTAGTATCGCTACTTGCGCGTAATCGCCACACTGGATAGTTCATAAGGAAGGTCACTATGCCCGTACCTAAACAAAAGCAGGGTCGTATCCGCACTCACACCCGTCGTTCCGCCAACATGAAGATCTCGGCTGCGGCTCAGTCCACGTGCCCCCGTTGCGGCGCTGTCAAGCTTCCGCACCACGTGTGCCCCAGCTGCGGTTTCTACAAGGACCGCGAGGTTATCGTTACCGAGTAACGGTATACTCTGGATGCGATGCCGTTCCAAATGGAACCACAATGGCCGGCTCAATGAGTCGGCCATTTTTGTATAAGGAGCATGTATATGAGTAACGTTCGCGTTTGTGTAGACGTTGTGGGTGGAGACGAGAAACCTCAGGTCGTTCTCGATGGTATCGAGGCTGCACTTGCCGCCGATCCCGATATCGAGGTCTTGGCAGCTGGCCCCGCCGAAATCGTCAATCCCTTTGCTGCTTCCCACGCACGTGTTGAGGCCCTTGAGGCACCCGACGTTATCGCCATGGATGACGATCCCATTCGCGCCGTGATGACCAAGCGCAAGTCTTCGATTGTGCTTTCCTGCCGCGCCATTAAGAAGGGCAACGCGGACGCGTTCTTCTCTGCTGGTTCTACTGGTGCTATGACCGCCGCGGCCACCGCTTACGTGACGCCATTTAGGTATCAGGCCGAGGGCAAGAAGCAGCCGGTGCGTCCGTGCCTCACCAATGCGCTGCCCAATCGTTCCGGCGGCCTGACGGTCCTGTGCGACATGGGCGCCAACCCCGATGTCGAGGTCGATGACATGGTGCGTTTTGCTCAGATGGGTAGCGCCTATGCTCGCGTCGTCCTGGGCATCGAGCATCCCCGCGTGGGCCTGCTTGCTAACGGCACCGAGGACGAGAAGGGCTCCAACTTTACCAAGGCCTGCTTCCCGGCCATGAAAGCCGCCGTTCCCGGCTTTTTTGGTAACTGCGAGGGAACGGACATCACCTCCGGTAACTTCGATGTCGTCGTTGCCGATGGCATGTCGGGCAATATTGCGCTCAAGGCCACCGAGGGCGCTGCCAAGTTTTTGCTGCAGGAACTCAAGGGTGCCTTTATGTCTTCGCTTGGCACCAAGATCGCCGCGCTGCTCATTAAAAAGCAGATGCGCGAGATAAAGGCCAAGCTTTCGGGCGACGCCAAGGGTGGCGCGATTCTTTTGGGCCTGCGCGGCGTGGTCCTGATCGGCCATGGCGCCACTTCGGTCGAGGCTGTTAAAAACGGTACGCTCGCGGCGGCCGAAGCCGTGCGCGCCGGGCTGGTCGAGAATGTCGCCAACTCCATGGACGGCATCGTTTTATAACAGCGGCGTTATGCGTCTCGGGGCGTGCGTCGTGGGGTAGAATCAGAACCGTGTCTTGGTACCGCCCGGGCGGTACCATTCTTTTGGTATTCATGCACTATGAGAGGAAGCGCTATGGACCGCTCCGAAATCTTCGACAAGATCGTCGAGGTCGCTGCTGACGTTCTGGGCGTCGATGTTGCCGAAATTAGCGATGAGACCACCTTTGACGACCTCGATGCCAACTCGCTCGAGCGCCTGCAGCTGGTTACGGCTATCGAGGACGAGTTCAACCTCGAGATCGATGACGAGACTCTGCTCTCGCTCAACTCTGTCGCCGACGCCGTCGACGCGATCGAAAATGCCAGGGAGGCCTAAGTCTTGGCTTTGTCTGAACGACTTACGCGCGCCCAGGAAATCCTGGGCCATGAGTTCAATAATAAGGTGCTGCTGCGCGCGGCCCTTACGCATCCCTCGGCAGTCGAGGGCCAGCCGGTTTCTGCCAGCTATGAGCGCCTTGAGTTCTTGGGCGATTCCATTTTGGGCGCTGTGGTCGCACGCTCCCTGTTTGAATCCTATCCGGAGTTTGACGAGGGCAAGCTCACGCGCCTGAAGGTGTCGCTTGTCTCGGGCGCTACGCTGTCCGAGGTTTCTCACGAGCTGGGCATCGACGACATCATCATCTTTGGTGCCTCCGAGACCGGTACCGGTGCGCGCGGCCTGCATTCGGCGCTCGAGAACGTCTATGAGTCGCTCGTGGGCGCGCTGTACCTGGATGCTGGCTGGGATGCCGCGGCAGAGTTCATTCACCGTACGCTTAAGCCGCATTTGGCTTCCGAGCGTGCCGAGCATCCTGCGAACCCCAAGTCGTTTTTGCAGGAGTGCGTGCAAGCCGACGGTCACGAGCCCCCGGCGTACAAGCTCGTTGGCTCCGAGGGCCCGGCGCATGCGCCCACCTTTACCGCCGTGGTTTTGATCGATGGTATTCGCCAGGGTCGCGGCTCCGGCTCCTCAAAGAAGGAAGCCGAGGGAGCCGCCGCGCTCGAAGCGCTCGACCGCATGGGTTACACCACCAACGGCGTGATTTTGAACAAGAAGCACGTGTAAGCGAGGAACCGTGTATCTCAAGTCCCTCACGCTCAAAGGGTTCAAGTCGTTTGCCGATCGCGCCCATATGACGTTTGAGCCGGGCCTGACCGTCATCGTCGGTCCCAACGGCTCGGGAAAATCGAACATCTCTGACTCGATTCTGTGGGTCCTGGGCGAGCAGAGCGCCAAGCAGCTGCGCGGCCAGGCCATGGAGGACGTCATCTTCTCGGGCTCGTCAGCGCGCAAGCCGGTGGGTATCGCCGAGGTCACGCTGGTGCTCGATAACTCGGACCATATGCTGCCCGTCGATTTTGACGAGGTCGCCATCACCCGTCGCATGTATCGCTCGGGTGAAAGCGAGTACCTCATCAACTCGAGTCCGTGCCGCCTGATGGACATTCAGGACATCCTGCACGATTCAGGCCTGGGTAAGGATACGCATTCCATCATCAGCCAGGGCAAGCTCGACGCCATTTTGCAGAGCCGCCCGGAGGAGCGCCGCGCCCTCATCGAGGAGGCCGCCGGCATCTCCAAGCACAAGCGCCGCAAGGAACGCGCGCTCAAAAAGATTAAGTCGATGGACGAGCACCTGACACGTGCCCGCGACATCAATAAGGAAATCGCCCGTCAGCTGCGACCGTTGGAGCGTCAGGTCGATCGCGCGCGCAAGTATAAAGAGCTGTCCTCGCGCGCGAACGAGCTTACGCAGATGCTAGCCGTCGACGAGCTGCGTTCGCTGCAGTCGCAGTGGAACGACCTGGAGAGCCGTTCCAAGGAAGGTGCCGCCGAACTTGAGCTTGCGCAGTACCGCTTGGGCGAAAAGGAGCGCGAGCTCGAGAAGCTTCAGGTCATGCTCGAGGAAAAGGGCCTGTTTGTGGGCGACCTGGGCGAGCAGCGCCGTCATATGCAAGATGTGGTCGGCCGCATTAACTCCGACATGCGCCTGCTCGAGGAAAAGGGCCACAACATGGTGTCGCGCCTGTCTGACATGCGCGGACAGATTTCGAGCTCCGAGCATCAGCGTCGTCGCGTGGTCGAGGAGCTCGAGGACGCGCGTGCGCAGCTTGAGGAAGTGACCGGTGCGCACATGCAGGCCCAGGAGGACGTTGACGCCGCTGGCCCTGCCGCTGCCGAGCTCCACGAGCGGCGCGTGGCGCTCGACAATCAGATCTCGCAGCTTACGCGTGAGCAACGCGATGTGCAGCGCGTAGCCGATAATGCCGCGCTCGAGCTCGCCAAGGTGAAGGATTCCTTGAGCAATGCCGAGGTCGAGGACAACATGTATGCCTCGCGCCTGGAGCAGATTGACGAGCAGCTCGAGGAGGTCATGGCCTCGCTCGAGAGCCGTCGTGACCGCGCCGAGGAGCTTGAAGGCGCTCTTGAGGAAGCGCGCCAGGCCCAGGCCGATGCACGTGAGGCCACCGAGGTCGCCCGTGCAGCCCTGAAGGACTTGCGTAATCGTGAGAGTGAGGCGCGCAACAAGCTGTCCGAGGTGCGCTCGGAGCTTGCCAGCCAAAAGAAACTCGATGCCCGCATGGCCGACAGCTCGCCGCTCGTGAGCCGTCTGGTGGGTGTGCTGGGCGACGATGTCTTGGGTCGTCTGGGCGACGTGCTGGAGGCCCCGCGCGAGCTTGAGGGCCTGGTTGAGCAATTGCTCGCCGGCGATATCGATGCGCTGCTGTTTGATGACGCCGCCACGCTTGAGCGTGCCGGTCGTGCGGCTCTGGACCAAAAGAAGGCCTCGGGCGAGGCATTGCTGGTGGCGCGCGGCGTGAGCGGCTCTACCGCCGCTGAGGGCGCTGCCGGTACCCGCCTGGTTGATCGTCTGTCCGTGCGCGCAGGCTACGGACCCGTCGTCGAGGCGCTGCTCGGCGGCTATTACGTAGTGGACGATCTTTCTGCCGCGCTTTCGGCGCCGGTCGTTGACGGCGTGACTTACGTGACCCCCGATGGCGCCCGCGTCGCCTGCGGCGGCCTGGTGCGTGTGGGCCTCGATGCCGGCGAGGCGTCGGGTGCTCTGGAGCGTAAGCGTCGCATTCGCGAGCTGGAGGGGCTTGAGCCCGATTTGGCCGCTGTGTTTGAGCATGTGTCGGATCAGGTCGTCGAGGCCAATGCGGCCGTTGAGGAAGCGCGTGCCGCTGAGGGCGATGTCGCCGGTGAGATTGCCCGTCTTGAGGGCGAGCGCCGCTCGCTGCTTTCCGAGATCGGCCGCTTGGAGCAAAGCGCCAACAATGCCGAGGTCGAGCGCGTGCGCATCTCCAAGCGCCGCGAGCAGGCCGCCGAAGCCGTTCGCGCTGCGCGCCCGCGGGTTGATGAGCTCACCCGTTCGCGTGACGAGGCCCGCGCGCAGGCAAGCGATCTGGGCTTGCAGATTGCCGAGGCCAACGACGAACTTGACCGCGTTCGCCGTGACGATTCCGAGGCCGCCGGTAAGCTCGCCGATGCCAAGGTGCGCCTGGCCCAGACGAGCGAGCGCCTGCGTTCGCTGAAGGGCCGCGTGCCCGACCTTGAGCATCGTCTTGAGGGCATCGACCGTCGTATCCGCGGAACACGCCAGGCCTCGCGCTCGCTCGAATTGCTGCGCCTGCGCGTCGATCCCATGCACGAACGCTATTCGGCCCTGCTGGAGCGCGCGTCGGATTGGGCCTCGCGTCTGCGTGACCAGGCTTCGCTCGAGGAGGCTGACTCGGCCTCGCTTAAGAAGACCATTGAGGACGCCAAGGCCGAGGTCTCCCGCGCCAAGGAGCGGGTCGATGCCGCCACCGCGACGCAAAACGAGTTCAAGGTCGCTCGCGGCAAGCTTGAGGTGCAGGTAGAGGCGGCTATCAAGGCCATTACCGCCGATGGCACCACGGTGCTCGAGGAGGCGCTCATGCTTCCTGCGCCCACCGACCGTGACGCTGCCGAGCGTGAGCTCAACCAGCTCGTGCGCCAGATCAACAACCTGGGCCCTGTGAACCAGGTTGCCATGGAGGAGTACGAGCAGCTCAAGCGCCGCGCCGATTACATCGAGGAGCAGCTGGCCGATCTGGAGAGCGCGCGCAAGGCGCTCACCAAGATCACCGTGGCCATTGACCGTAAGATGCGCAAGGCCTTCCTGGTGACCTTCGAGAAGGTCGATGCGAACTTCCGCGAGATCTTCGCCATGCTGTTTCCGGGTGGCCAGGCACATCTGGAGATGACCGACCCTGAGCATCCGGCCGAGACGGGCATCGAGGTCGTGGCGCAGCCGCGTGGCAAGCGCATCACCAAGATGATGCTCATGTCGGGCGGCGAGAAGAGCCTGACGGCGCTCGCCTTGCTCTTTGCTGTCTATCGCACGCGTACGGTGCCGTTCTATGTGCTGGACGAGGTCGAGGCGGCGCTCGATGACGCCAACCTGTCCAAGCTCATCGGCGCACTCGACGTGTTGCGTTCCGATACGCAGCTCTTGGTTATCTCGCATCAGCGCCGTACTATGGAGGACGCTGACGTCCTCTACGGCGTCTCGATGCAAGCCGACGGCGTCAGTCGCGTCGTCTCGCAAAAACTCGATCGCGAAACCGGAAAGGTCGTGAATGCATAATGGGATTCTTCGATGCTCTCTCGCGCGGACTTGAGCGCAGCCGCGAGGCCCTCAACGAGGTCTTCTACTTTGGCGGCGAGGTCGACGAGGATTTTTGGGAGGACCTAGAGGACACCCTCGTCATGGGTGACATGGGTGCCGAGGTCGCGATCCAGGTGTCCGATGACCTGCGCGATGCCGCGGCCAAGAAGAACCTTAAGACCGCCCCGCAGCTCCGTCGCGCCCTGGCCGAGCAGCTCGAGCAGCATTTTGTGCCCGTCGAGCGCGATCCGTTCGCCGACACGCCGAGTTGCGTGCTGTTTGTGGGCATTAACGGTGCCGGCAAGACCACGACGGTCGGCAAGATCGCGAGCGCCATGTCTGCCCGCGGCAAGAACGTCGTGATCGGCTCAGCCGACACCTTCCGCGCCGCCGCCATTGAGCAGCTCGATGTGTGGGGCCAGCGCGCCGGCGTTCCCGTCATCAAGCGCGACCGCGGCTCCGACCCGGCGAGCGTTTGCTACGACGTGCTCGACGAGGCCGACAAGCGCGGCAGCGACCTGGTGCTTATCGACACCGCCGGTCGTCTGCACACGAGCCCCGAGCTCATGCGCGAGCTTGCCAAGGTGGTCAACGTGACGCGTAAGCGCGCCGCCAATATGGCCGCCGGCCCCATGCCCGTCTCGGTCGTCCTCGTAATCGATGCCGCAACAGGCCAAAACGGCCTGAACCAGGCGCTCGAGTTTAACGAGGCGCTGGGCCTGGACGGTATTATCATGACAAAGCTCGACGGCACGGCAAAGGGCGGTATCGCCATGGCCGTGGCCGAGAAGCTCAAGCTTCCCATCCTGCGCATCGGCGTGGGCGAGCAGGTCGATGACCTGCAGGAGTTTAATGCCAAAGATTTCTGCCGCGCCCTGGTGGGCGAGTCCAATTAAGGAGTGACTAGTGTTTGATTCCCTGAGCGATCGCCTCAACGACACATTTGACCGCCTGCGCGGCAAGGGCAAGCTGACCGAGGCCGATATCACCTCGGCCATGCGCGACATTCGCATGGCGCTGCTCGAGGCCGACGTCAACTTCAAGGTCGTCAAGGAGTTCGTCGCCAAGACCAAGGAGCGCTGCATGACCGCCGAGGTCATGGAGTCGCTGTCGCCGGCGCAAAACGTCGTCAAGATCGTGCTCGATGAGCTCACCGATATGCTCGGTTCCACCGAGAGCAAGCTCGTCTTTAGCAACCGCATCCCCAATGTCATCATGCTCGTGGGCCTGCAGGGCTCCGGTAAGACCACGGCGGCCGTAAAGCTGGCATACCTGCTCAAGAAGCAGGGTCGCTCGCCGCTGCTCGCCGCGTGCGACGTCTATCGTCCCGCCGCTGCCGACCAGCTTGCCACGCTCGGTGGCGAGATCGGCGTGCCGGTCTTCCGCGGTGACGGCGCGCACCCGGTCGATATCGCCAAGGGCGCCATCCAGGAGGCCGTTGACCACCTGCGCGACGTGGTCATCGTCGATACCGCCGGTCGCCTGCAGATCGACGAGCAGATGATGCAGGAGGCCGTGGACATCAAGAAGGCCGTCAAGCCCGATCAGGTGCTGATGGTTGTCGATGCCATGACCGGTCAGGATATCGTCAACGTCGTCTCGACCTTCGCCGAGCGCACCGACTTTGACGGCGTGATCATCTCCAAGCTCGACGGCGATGCCCGTGGCGGCGGCGCGCTTTCCGTGCGCCAGGTGACCGGCAAGCCCATCAAGTTCGTGAGCATGGGCGAGAAGCCCGATTCGCTGGAGCCGTTCTATCCCGATCGTATGGCCAAGCGCATTCTTGGCATGGGCGACGTTGTCGGCATTATCGAGAAGGCCCAGGAGGCGGCCGACGCCGAGCAGCTCGAGGCTGCCGAGCGAATGCTGCGCGAGGGCTTCACCATGAACGATATGCTCGACCAGATGAAGGCCGTCAAGAAGATGGGCGGCATGAAGGGCATCCTGGGCATGCTCCCCGGCGGCCAGCGTGCGCTCAACCAGATGGGTGGCAACCTGGACGAGGGCATCTTCGATAAGAACGAGGCCATTATCATGTCGATGACCAAGGAGGAGCGCCTGCGTCCCTCCATAATCAACGGTCAACGTCGCGCGCGTATCGCCAAGGGCGCCGGCGTAACCCCCACCGAAGTCAATACCCTTATGAAGCAGTGGGGCGAGATGAATAAGATGATGGGCCGCATGCGCACGATAGCCAATCAGGCACAGGCCGGCGGCAAGAAGGGCAAAAAGGGTAGGAAGGGCAAGAAAATGCGCATGCCCAATATCCCTGGCCTGGACGCTATGGGTCTGGGCGGCATGGGCGGCCTGGGTACGGGCGGTCCCAAGTCCGATATGGAGCTGCTGCGCCAGATGGAAGCGCAGATGCGCAATAAGAAATAGGGCTGTAATTCCAGCTTGATATGGCAAAGGCCACTCGGAAGCTACCGGGTGGCCTTTGTTGTTGGCTTTGATTGTTGGGTTGCGTTCGGCGTCGCGCCCCGAGCTCGCGGTGTCGTGCCGTTAGTGGCAGCTGCAGCCCTCGTGGCCCTCGTGCTCGTGATGGTCGTGGCAGCTGCAGGACTCGCCGTGTTCGTGGGCGTGGTCGTGGTCATGGCCGTGGCAGCCGCACGTGGCCTCGCCGTTCTGTGCGAGCGTGCCGGCGATAAGGGCCTCGACGCAAGCGTCGCAGCTGCCCTGGGCACCTGCGTATACCGTGATGCCGGCTTGGGCAAGCGCATTGATAGCGCCGCCGCCGATGCCGCCGCAGATGAGCGTGTCCACGCCACCGTTGGCGAGCAGGCCCGCAAGGGCACCGTGGCCGGTGCCGCCGGTGCCCACGACCTGTTCGTTGAGCACCTTGCCGTCCTGAATGTCGTAGATCTTGAACTGCTCGCTGCGGCCAAAGTGCATAAAGATGTTGCCGTTGTCGTACGTGGTTGCCACCCTCATGGTGTCGACCTCCTTTGCTGGCCATGCGGCCGTCGCTGTGGTGATGGGGGAGTACGCGATATTGCCGCCCTCGATGATGAGCGCTCGTCCGTTGACCAGCGCGTTTGCCACCTTGCGATGCGCGCGGCTGCAGATTGCCGCCACCGTGGCGCGAGCAATGCCCATCTGCTGTGCGACGGCCTCTTGGTTAAGGCCTTCCAGGTCGCACAGGCGCAGCGCCTCGAGTTCGTCGACCGTCATGTCGATGGCATCGCCGCTCGCCAGGCCATCGGGGGTAAAACCGCGATATTCGGGGATGATTCCGACGCGGCGCAGTTTTTCGCGTCTTCCTGCCATGCGCACTCCTTATCTGACATATGTCAACAATAGGATAACTCGATGCTCATTGAGCGCAAGGAATTTCTGGCATATGTCAGAAAATGAGGGCTTATGTTAGGGCTGTGGGGCCGCGTGCGCCTGGGCTACAATGAATCTCGCTTGTAGGCGACTGACAGGAGGGTCAATGAGCAAGGCTGATCAACAGTTTGTAGCCATGTGCCGCGATATTCTGGACCATGGCACCACCACCGAGGGCCAAAAGGTCCGCCCGGTGTGGGAGGACGGCACCCCTGCCTATACCATTAAAAACTTTGGTGTCACGGCGCGCTATGACCTGCGCGAAGAGTTCCCGGCACTTACCCTGCGCCGTACGGCGCTTAAGTCTGCTATGGACGAGATCCTATGGATCTATCAAAAGAAGTCCAATAACGTGCATGACCTCAACAGTCATATTTGGGATGAGTGGGCTGACGAGACCGGCTCTATCGGCAAGGCCTACGGCTACCAGATTGGCCAGAAGAGCCATTACGCCGAGGGCGACTTCGATCAGATGGACCGCGTGCTGTACGACCTCAAGCATACGCCGTACAGCCGTCGTATTATGACGAACACGTACGTGTTCAGCGATCTATCCGAGATGCATCTGTATCCGTGCGCCTACAGCGTGACCTATAACGTCACTCAGCGTCCGCAGGACGACAAACCGACGCTCAACATGATTCTCAACCAGCGTAGCCAGGACATTTTGGCCGCGAACAATTGGAATGTGTGCCAGTACGCAATTCTGTTGATGATGGTTGCGCAGTCGGTCGATATGATTCCCGGCGAGCTGCTGCACGTGATCGCCGATGCCCACATTTACGACCGCCATGTCGATATCGTCCGCGAGCTTATCGAGCGTCCGCAGTTTGCCGCGCCCAAGGTAACGCTCAACCCCGATGTGCATGACTTCTATGCGTTTACGACCGATGACCTGATCGTCGAGGGCTACGAGCACGGCCCGCAGGTCAAGAACATTCCCATTGCGGTGTAGGTGGCGCTCATGACGTGTAAGCTTTCTGCCATCGTCGCCGTGTGCGATGACTGGGGTATTGGGTGCGAGGGCGACATGGTGGTGTCCAACCGTGCCGACATGCGTCATTTTGTGGCGCGCACCAAAGGTTGCCCGGTCATTATGGGACGCAAGACGCTGTTGAGTTTTCCCGGCGGACGACCGCTCAAGAATCGCCGCAACATTGTGCTCACGCGCGACCAAGGCTTTGCGCCCGAGGGCGTCGACGTGGTGCATAGCGTTGATGAAGCGCTCGCCGTGGTAGCCGATGAACCCGTTGCGTGGGTGATTGGCGGCGGCGAGGTGTATCGGCAGTTTTTGCCGTATTGCGTGGAGGCCGAGGTCACGCACAACCATTGCATCCATGCCGTGGACACGTACTTTCCCGATCTGGATGCCGATCCCGCGTGGGAGATTGCGCGACGTGGTGGTGTTGCTACGATTGCCGCGGGCGAGGGTGACGAGGGTCTCGATTATGAGTTCGTGACGTATCGTCGCGTTGATGTGTAAACCCGTTTATCCCTTCGGTATTATCGGGTTGGAATGAGTGGCGGGGTAGCGCATGGCGTTGCCCCGATATTTGTATAGGTGCTGCAAAGAAAGGTGCGGGCTGGCTGCTATGACTGATGCCGTTGAGGTGCTGCAAATCGATTCGCTCGAGGACGAGCGGCTCGATGCCTACGTGCGACTGACCGAGCGCGAGCTGCGCTGCGTGTTGGAGCCGCAAAAGGGCATCTTTATCGCCGAGAGTGCCAAGGTTATCGAGCGCGCGGTTCGCGCCGGATACGAGCCGGTGAGCTTTCTTTTGGGCGAACGCTGGCTCGACCAGATGATGCCGCTGTTTGAGCGCCTGGTTGTGCGCGAGGGCGCGGGCCCGGTTCCCGTGTTCGTGGCCTCGATGGAGCTTATGGAGCAGCTGACGGGCTTTAACGTGACACGCGGTGCGCTCGCGGCATTCCGCCGTCCACGTCAGATTCCGGTAGCCGAGTTCTTGGGTGGCGTCGTCGAGGCGGCGGGGGAGCGCCCGGTGCGCGTGTGCGTGCTCGAGGGCATTGTCGACCACACCAACGTCGGCGCGATTTTCCGCTCGGCGGCTGCGCTGAACGTCGATGGCATTTTGGTGAGCCCTACGTGCTGCGATCCGCTGTACCGTCGCTCGGCCCGTGTGAGCATGGGCACGGTGTTCCAGGTGCCCTGGACACGCATTGGCAGCGAGGCTCGCGTATGGCCGCATGATGGGCTGGCGGCGCTACACGATGCCGGCTTTTCGTGTGCCGCCATGGCATTGACGGATGATTCGGTGTCGTTGGACGATTCCGCGCTGCAGGAGATTGACCGCCTGGCAATCTTTATGGGCACCGAGGGTGCTGGCTTGGGCGCCAAGACCATTGCGGGCTGTGACCGAGCCGTGCGAATTCCGATGGCGCACGGGGTCGATTCGCTCAACGTGGCCGCGGCAAGTGCTGTCGCCTTTTGGCAGCTGTGTCCGCATGTGAGCAATGAGTATCACTACCAGCCGGGTTTGTATCACTAAACAGATATTTCGCACCGGGCTGTGGTTCGGGGCGTTTCGGCCGACGCTGGTCGGTGCTAAGCTGGTGTCGGCTTTGGTCTTAAATTGCCGTTTTGTTGTATGACGTACGCTAGTGGGGAGGGCGTGTGGCTAAGAAATCTACGGCTATCGATGTAACGCAGGGTGTCATTTGGCAGCAGCTGCTGTCGCTGTGCGTTCCCATTTTCTTTAGTTCGTTCTTTCAGCAGGCATACACGCTTATCGGTACCTATATCGTCGGTCAGTTTGGCGGCAAGCTCGCGCTGGGTGGCATTCAGGCCACGATGGTGCTCACCGAGCTCTGCATTGGTTTTTGCGTCGGTGTGGGTGCTGGCTGTGCCGTTATTACCGGTCAGTTTTTTGGCCAGCACGATGACGAGCGCCTGAGCCGATCGGTCCACACGGCCATGACGCTCGCGCTGGTGGGCGGTATCGCTTTCTCGATTCTTGGCATAGTGTTCGTTGAGCCCATGCTGGTGCTTATGAATACGCCGCATGAACTATTGGCCGAGGGCGTGGCCTATGCCCGTTGCTATTTTGCCGCCATGGTTGCGGCGCTGCTGCTCAATATGGGAACGGCATTGCTGCGCGCCGTGGGCGACACGCGCGGGCCCGCTGTGATCATCGCTTCCGGCTGCCTTGTTAATGCGGTGCTGGATGTCATCTTCGTTGCCGTACTTCATATGGAGGCTCTGGGCTGCGGCATCGCGGTGGCGCTGACCATTTGCTCCAATGCCACGATGATCGTGATTCGTATGATGCACGCACCGGGTGCGTGGCGGCTTTCACTGTCCAAACTCGGCATTGATCCTGGTATTTGTAAGAGCATGATTTCGTGTGGTCTGCCGCTTGGCTTTCAGTCTGCTGCGTATTCGATTTCCAACGTTTTGATTCAGGTGTCGGTCAACTCGTTTGGTGCCGATGTCACCACGGCTTGGGGTCTTTCGGGCCGCCTGGATGGCATTGTCTGGATGGTTACCGAGGCGCTTGGCGTGTCGATTACCACGTTCTCGGCACAGAACTTTGGCGCGCGCAACTACGAGCGTATGCGAAAGGGCTACCATACGTCGCTCGTGCTGTCGTTTATGCTCATTGGTGGCCTGTCTGCCGTGCTGCTGGTGTTCTCGGGTCCGTTGTCGCGCCTGTTTGTCGACGATGCTTCGATTTCGGCGTACACCACGACGATTCTTCACTTTATCGCGCCGTTCTACGCGATCTTCTCGATTATCGAAAACGCGTCGGGCTCCATTCGCGGCGCCGGCGTGAGTCTGCAGCCTATGATGCTCACCATCTTTGGCACCGTTGTCTTGAGGGTGATTTGGGTGTTTGCGATCATGCCCTTCGATCCGTCGCTCGAGCATCTACTGCTGGTCTACCCCGTAACCTGGCTCATTACGGCCACGATGTTCACCATCTACCACCACAGCGGCAACTGGCTAGGCCGCGCCATCGCCTAATGATCCCTTGGGGCGGAGGGAAACGGATCATTGCTCTCCGTCGTGATGTCGATGTCCGTTTTCCTCCGTCCCCTTCGGTTTCATTAGTATTTAATGCCTTGGCGGGCCAGGAGGCCTTCGTCGAAGTAGTGTTTGACGGGGCGCATTTCTGTGACCAGGTCGGCGAGGTCCGCGAGGGGCAGCAGGCCGCGGCAGGTCAGTATGAGCTCTGTGGTGTCGGGTTTCATCGCGATTAGTTCCTCGACATCCTCTCGCGCCACAAAGCCGCGGCGCATGGCCTCGCCGAGTTCGTCCAAAATCAGAACGTCGACCTGTGAGATCTGCTCGCGTGCGAGCTCCATGATCTGTGCGGCGCAAGCCTCGGGCGTGTCGCGGTCGGCCTGTGCAATTCGTAACCCTAGGCGTGGTGCCGCATCATGCTCGGCGCAGTGCAGCTTCTTGGCAATCTGCAGCATGAGTACGTCGAGCCCATAACCTGTGGCGCGCATCGCCAATCCCAGCGCAGCCGTGGTTTTGCCCTTGCCATCGCCCGTATAGATCTGAACCTTGCCGACTTCGAGTGATGCCATCTCTATCCTTTCGTGCCCGGCGTCGGTTTATCGCCGGCCGGGTTGGGTATTCTAGTTAGCATTATCAACCCCAGTAGATGGAGTTCAAGCAGATGGAGATGGATGACAACAAGCGTAGACGGAATATGATCCTCTACGTGCTCATCGCCTTCGTCGTCTACCTCGTGCTCTCGACCGTTCTGTTCCCTAACATCGGTCACACGCAGCAGATTACGAAGACCGATTACTCGACGTTTGTCAAAGCGCTCGATAAGAAGAGTGTCGACAAGGTCGAGTACAACACGGACGATTACTCGATTTATTACACCAAGAAGGGCGAGGACGAGAACATCGCCTATAAGACGACCGGTGTGCCGAACGATGCGGGCTTTACCGATCGCGTGCTTGAGTCTGGCGCTTCGCTGGAGTC
The DNA here is from genome assembly GCF_040092375.1 of Collinsella sp. CLA-ER-H5. Lineage (NCBI taxonomy): Bacteria > Bacillati > Actinomycetota > Coriobacteriia > Coriobacteriales > Coriobacteriaceae > Collinsella > Collinsella sp. CLA-ER-H5. The sequence goes on along the minus strand of NZ_JBBNLR010000014.1, from coordinate 16,321 downwards.
GGTCGTTCCCGATAAAAACTCGGGTTTGATGACCTACTACCTGCTCACGCTCATTCTTCCCATGGCGATTTTCTTCCTCATCGGTTGGTGGCTCAACCGCCGCATGAAGAAGGCTATGGGCGATGACGGCCCGTCGATGAACTTTGGCGGCGGCGGTTTTGGCGGCGGCGGACTGGGTAAGTCCGGCGCGCGCGTGATCGCCTCCAAGGACGTGGGCGTGACCTTTAAGGACGTCGCCGGCCAGGAAGAGGCCAAGGAGTCCCTCAAGGAGGTCGTCGACTTTCTGGAGAAGCCGCAGCGCTACGAGGAGATTGGCGCCAAGCTGCCGCGCGGTGCTCTCCTTGTTGGCCCTCCGGGTACCGGTAAGACCCTGCTAGCCAAGGCTGTTGCCGGCGAGGCTGGTGTTCCGTTCTTTAGCATTTCGGGTTCTGAGTTCGTCGAGATGTTCGTCGGCCGTGGCGCCGCCAAGGTGCGTGACCTTTTTAAGCAGGCCAAGGAAAAGGCCCCGTGCATCGTGTTTATCGACGAGATCGATACCATCGGTAAGAAGCGCGATGGCGGCGGTTTTAGCGGCAACGACGAGCGTGAGCAGACGCTCAATCAGTTGCTGACCGAGATGGATGGCTTCGATAACCATAAGGGTATCGTTGTCCTTGCCGCAACCAATCGCCCCGACAGTCTCGATCCGGCGCTGCTGCGCCCCGGTCGTTTTGACCGCCGCATCCCCGTCGAGTTGCCCGATCTGACCGGCCGTAAGAACATCCTTGAGCTTCACGCCAAGAGTGTGAAGACCGAGCCGCCGATTGACCTGACCGCGATTGCCCGCGCCACGCCCGGTGCCTCGGGCGCCGACCTGGCCAATATCATCAACGAGGGCGCCCTGCGCGCCGTTCGCGAGGGTCGCAAGCGTGCAACCCAGGACGACTTCGAGGAGTCGGTGGAGGTCGTCATTGCCGGCCAACAGCGTAAGTCCACGGTGCTTTCCGACCACGAGAAGCAGGTCGTTTCCTACCACGAGATCGGCCATGCTATCGTCGCTGCCCGCCAAAAGGGTTCCGCGCCGGTTACCAAGATCACCATCGTGCCGCGCACGAGCGGTGCTCTTGGCTATACCATGCAGGTCGAGGAGGACGAGCGCTTCCTGACGACACGCCAGGAGGTCTTGGACAAGCTCGCCGTCTACTGCGGCGGCCGTGCGGCCGAGGAACTCATCTTTGGCGAGATGACGACCGGTGCCGCCAACGATATCGAACAGGCCACCAAGCTTGCCCGTAATATGGTGACGCGCTTTGGTATGTCCGACGAGTTTGGCATGATGGCGCTCGGTACCGTGCAGAACGCGTATCTCAATCAGGACACGTCGCTCACCTGCGCCCCTGGTACGGCCGAGCGTGTGGACGCGATTGTCGCTAAGCTGATCGAGGACGCGCACGATCGCGCCCTGCAGATCCTCAAGGAAAACAAGTTCAAGCTCCATGAGCTGGCTCGTTATCTGTACAAGAAGGAGACCATCACGGGTGAGGAGTTCATGAACCTCCTCACGCGCGAGAATCCGCTGATGCCCAAGCAACAGTAAAGCCGCGGTCGAGCCAGTAAACGTCGACGCCCCATTTGAGCAGCTTTCTCAAATGGGGCGTTTTGCTTGAGAGGGATGGAAATGAAGATCGTGGTGAGTGCCTGTTTGATGGGCGAGAGCTGCAAGTATAATGGGCTCGACAACTATCATCGCGAGTTGGTCGAGGCCTGCGAGCGTACAGGGACCGAGGTCCTCTTGGTGTGCCCTGAGGTCTTTGGGGGCCTGCCCACGCCGCGCAAGCCGTCCGAGATTGTGAACGGCGAGGTCTGTACCTGCGAGGGCGTGTCCGTTGACCTGGAATTTCGCCTAGGCGCCCAACGTGCGCTCGACATGTGCGAGCAGGCGGGTGGGCCGGAAGAGATCGTCGCGTGCATCCTGCAGGACCGTAGTCCCTCGTGCGGCGCGAGCCTCATCTACGACGGAACATTCAGTGGCACCCTCACGGCGGGCAACGGCGTCTTCGTTGATTTACTGCTCCGCCACGGTTATCGCGTGATCCCGGTTAGCGAGTTCGATCCCAGCATGCTGGAGCAATAAAAAACCACCACAAGGGCACTGCTCCCTTGTGGTGGTTTTGGGCTAGGCCTAGAGCGTGTGGCCGTAGGCGTTGGCGGCCTTGATGGCAGCGGCGAACTTCTTGTCGGTGAAGGGCTCCGGGTTGCCCTGCTTCCACTCGTTGGTGGCGTGTGCGTACTTGCACAGAGCAGGGATATCGGCCTCGGAAAGCCCGACCTGCTCAAGCGTCACGGGCAGGCCCATCTGCTTGTTAAAGGCGGCGTAGCGCTCAAGGTTCTCGGTGTCGCCCGTGTAGGCGAACAACACCAGCACGCCCAGGCTTACGACTTCGCCGTGCAGGTAGGTGCCCTCACGCGGAATGCTGCAGGTGGCGTTATAGAACGCGTGCGCCACGCTCGAGTTGTAGTAGTAATCGTTCTGGTTGGTCAGGTTCGAGACATAGCCCGTGTTGACCACGATGTCGAGCGCGATCTGCTTGACGGCCTCGCTCGACAGATTCTGACGAACGTCCTCAAGACCCTGAACACCGTAGGTAAACAGCGGCTCGGAACAGGTGTGGGCAAGAGCCAGGCCAAGGCCGGCGGTGTGCTCCAGGTCGCCGGCGCTCGTGGCGTACTCGACTTCGGGCTGCTTGGACAGGGCGTCGCCCACGCCGGCCCAGAAGTACTCCGCCGGAGCCTCGGCGATGATCTTGGGATTGATGAAGATGTGCGCCGGTCGGTTGGGGTACGAATAGCCCTCGAGCGATCCATCGTCGTTGTAGACGACGGCAATGGCGGTCGCGGCGGAACAGTTAGAGCAAATCGTCGGCACCGTAAAGACAATCTTCTTGAGCTCGATTGCCGCTGTCTTGACGGTGTCGAGTGCCTTGCCGCCGCCACAGGCGATAAGCACGTCTGCCTGCTGGCAAGCGGGGGAGTTCACGACCTTGGCGATATTGGCGCGCGTACTGTTGGTGCCGTAGACGCGCGTCTCCAGAATCTCGACGTCGGTACCTTCAAGCGCCGCCTCGATGCCCGGCAGCGCCGCAGCTAGGGCTCGCTTGCCGCCAATGATGGCGACCTTGGTCGCTCCGTACTCTGCCAGTGCGGCGGGCAGCTCGGTAAAGCAATCCTCGCCGACGGTATAATCACTCATTCCAATCGTGCGCATGGCAACCTTCTTTCTTTCGATAAAGTGCTTTCAGGTATTTTGCTCCTAGAGAAGGTCCACAGCCGCGAGAAATTTCGAACGTATAAAACCAGTGTTGAGGGTTTTTCGCCGGCGCGGAACGTGCTAGCATACTCCGCATAAGCGTTGATGGGGACGAGTAGTCGGCCGTCCGCATGTTACAGAGAGCGGGGAGCGCTGAGAACCCGTGCATGCGACCGATGAAAATCACCCCGGAGCTGCGGTCCCAACGGACGCGTCGCACAGGCTCGTCTTAGTAGATATCGCCGAGATGGTCGTCGATACAGGCCAGCCGAGTAACGGATGCGAGCGCGCGAATACGCGGGCGAGGGCATCTAAGCTGGGTGGTTAAACGAAGAGCTTTTGCGGGCGTACAGTCCGTTTTGTGGCGCTTCGTCCCAGCTTGTAGGGACGGGCGCTTTTTTGGTGCCCAACGGGCGTGCGCGCCCACGACATGAAAGGGGTACCGTGGCAAACGAGTACAAGCAGACGATGAATCTGCCCAAGACCGGTTTTCCCATGCGTGCCGGTCTTTCCAAGTCCGAGCCCAAGCGACTCAAGGACTGGCAGGACAACAAGGTCTACGAGCAGGTTCTGAAGAAGAACGAGGGTCACAAGAAGTTCGTGCTGCACGACGGCCCTCCGTACGCCAACGGCCCGATCCACATCGGCCACGCCATGAACAAGATCTCCAAGGACATGATCAACCGTTACTGGATGATGCAGGGCTATGAGGTTCCCTATGTCCCCGGTTGGGACTGCCATGGCCAGCCGATCGAGCATAAGGTCGAGGAGAAGCTCGGCACCGAGAAGTTCAACCAGACCTCCACGGCTAAGATCCGCGAGCTTTGCAACAAGTTCGCTGTCGAGAACATCGAGCTGCAGAAGGCCGGCTTCCGTCGCCTGGGCGTGCTCGGCGATTGGGACAACCCCTATCTGACGCTCTATCACCAGCATGACGCCGCCGACATCGAGGTTTTCAAGGCCATGTTCGACAAGGGCATGATCTATCGCGGTCACAAGCCCGTCCACTGGTGCAAGCACTGCCATACCGCACTTGCTGAGGCCGAGATTGAGTACTCCGACGAGACGAGCCCGTCCATCTTCGTGCGCTTTGAGATGACCTCCAAGCCCGCCGGCCTCGAGAACTTCGACGGCCCGGTTGACTTTATCATCTGGACGACCACGCCGTGGACCATCCCCTCCGACCAGGCAGTTTCTCTCAAGCCCGGTGCCGCCTACGTCGCCGTTGAGCACGACGGCCGCGCCGAGGTCATGCTCGAGGACCTGGCTCCCAAGTGCTGCGAGGAGTTTGGCTGGGAGTACACCCCGGTTGTGGTCGACGGCAAGCCCTATGTGGTTCCCGCCGAGACCTTCCATCACATTCACTATAAGCAGCCGATCTTTGACGGTGTTGAGGGCGTGGCACTGTTGGCCGATTACGTCGGTGTCGATGACGGTACCGGTATCGTCCACAACTCGCCCGGTCACGGCGTCGACGACTACTTCGCCTGCCTCAAGGAGGGCATCACCGACATTTGCATGCCGGTCGATGACGACGGCAAGTTCTACACCGGCGAGGAGTTTGGCACCGGCGGCCCCTTCAGCGGCATGGATACCGACGAGGCCAACCCGCACATCATCGAGTTCCTGCGCGAGCGCGGCACCCTGGTCCTCGAGAAGAAGATCACGCACAGCTATCCGCACTGCTGGCGCTGCAAGCACCCGGTGCTCTTCCGTGCTACCGACCAGTGGTTCGTCTCGATGGACAAGACCGGTCTGCGCGAGCAGGCTGGCAAAGAGGTCCGCGAGAACGTCAAGTGGTATCCGGCTCACGCCGCCAACCGCATCGGCGCCATGGTCGAGCAGCGTCCCGACTGGTGCATCAGCCGTCAGCGCAACTGGGGCGTGCCTATCCCCAGCTACACTTGCGCCGACTGCGGCGAGAAGGTCATGAACGACGCCACGCTCGACGCCGTCATCAAGCTCTTCCACGAGAAGGGCTCCGACGCCTGGTTCACCGACGCTCCCGAGAGTTACCTGGGCGAGGCTTGCGTTTGCCCCAAGTGTGGCGGCCATCACCTCAAGGCTGATAAGGACATTCTCGACGTGTGGTGGGACTCCGGCGTGTCCTGGAAGGCCGTCTGCGAGTATCGACCCGAGCTTGAGTACCCGGCTGACGTGTATCTCGAGGGCTCCGACCAGCATCGCGGTTGGTTCCAGAGCTCGCTGCTCACCTCGGTGGGTGCCAACGGCCATGCTCCGTACAAGGCGGTCGTCTCGCAGGGCTTCACGCTCGATGGCCAGGGCCGCAAGATGTCCAAGTCGCTCGGCAACGTCATCGACCCCAACAAGGTCTGCGACGAGATGGGCGCTGACATCATCCGTCTGTGGGTTGCCTCCGTCGACACCAGCTCCGACGTCTCCATCGACCATGAGATTCTCGCTCGTACGTCCGATGCCTACCGTCGTTTCCGCAACACGCTGCGCTTCCTGCTCTCTGAGCTCGAGGGTCAGTTTGAGCCCGAGACCGACGGCGTCGCCTTTGCCGACTTGCTGCCGCTCGACAAGCTCATGGTTGCCCGCCTGACTCAGGTCCAGGCCGAGGTCGACGATGCTTACGCCAGCTACGAGTTCCCGCGCGCCTACCGTGCGCTCTACGACTTCGTGGTTACTGAGCTCTCCAACGTGTACCTCGACGCCCTGAAGGACCGTCTGTACTGCGACAAGCCCGGCTCGCTCGAGCGCCGCAGCGCCCAGACCGTGCTGGCCGAGCTCTTCTCGATGCTCATGCGCGACCTGCAGCCGATCCTGTCCTACACGGTCGACGAGGCCATGGCCTATGCGCCCGCCGGCTGCGTCGATCACCAGAAGTACGCCGCGCTACTCGATTGGTACAAGTCGCCCATCACGGTCGACGAGGCCAATGAGTTCGAGGGCGTGCTCGAGGCTTCGCTCGAGCTCCGTAGCGCCGTGACCAAGGCCCTTGAGGATGCCCGTTCTGCCGGCACCTTCACTAAGAGCCAGCAGGTCCGCGTCAAGGCGGTCGTTCCTGCCGAGATGTACGCGCTGCTGACCGGCGACAAGGCCGTCGACCTGGCTGAGTTCTACATCGTTTCCGATGTTGAGCTGACCCCGGGCGAGGAACTCTCCGTTGCCATCGAGGCAGCCGAGGGCGAGTGCTGCGACCGTTGCTGGAACTACCGCACCACCGTCGGCGAGTACAACGGCCACGCACATATTTGCAAGCGCTGCGCCGATGTTTTGTAGGTTACGGCGTTCGTAGAACGCCGTAACCTACCGACGCTGCAAACGCCCCTAAGCGGCAATCTGACGTTCAATCGTCGGTCGCGTACCAAAGTACGCTTCCCTCCTCTTTCACGTCACCTTGCTCGCTTAGGGACGTTTTCGCTGTTGGTGACGATAACGCGGCGTTTCCATTGCTGGAGCTAGAGGCTTTCTTTCGACTTGCGTTTTTAGTCGAAAGCTATTAAGCGACATTCCGTTATTCGGAATGTCGCTTTCGTTTTTAGCTGGTTATTTCGCTTGCGTTGGTGGATATGTCGTGCGTTCTGCGTATGGCAATATAAGATAGTTCTTTGTATTAAACGTAATTCGATGTTCTTGAGGGTAGGGGATTGATTTGGGTCGTGCTGGGGGTATGACGCCGCCTTTGCGTTGGCGGTTGGGTGTTGCTGGTGGTGTGGCACTGGTTGTGCTGCTCGTTGACCAGCTGACCAAGCTTGCGGTTCGTGCCGTGGGCGACGCTTTACATGTGACCGTCATCCCCGGTGTCATCGACTTTATTTTTGTCCGCAATATCGGTGCTGCCTTTAGCATGGGCGAGGGGCATGGCATCGCGTTTGCCGTGCTGGCGTTGGCGGTTATTATCGCTATCGCCGTGTACCTCGTTCGTGCATCCCAGCTCGCCCATCTTGAGGTTGTGGGCATGGCTATGGTCGCGGGCGGCGCTATCGGCAACGCGATCGATCGCCTTGTCTTTGGCTTCGTGACCGATTTTATTGCCACCACCTTCATCGACTTCCCCGTCTTTAACGTGGCCGATATCGGCATCACCGTAGGTGTCGTGCTTGCCCTCATCGGCTACATGTTCTTGAGCCCTGCGGCCCGTGATGTCGACGCGACTGCCGAGCTCAATGCCCGTGATGAGGCCCGCGCCAAGCGCAAAGCCAAGCAGCGTGGGGAGCGTGCCCGCAAGATCCGCGAAAGGAATGAGCGCTAATGGCCGACATCCATATTCTTGTTGCCGACGATTGCTCTGGCCAGCGTCTCGACGCCTTTCTGGGTGCCAATGACGGCTGCCCCACGCGCTCTGCCTGCGCGCATCTGATCGAGGGCGGCGCCGTAATCGTGAACGGCGAGACCTGTTTGTCAAAAAAGTATGCCGTACGCGCCGGTGACCGCATCTCGGTTGACCTGCCCGAGCCTCACGATCCGACTGACGTGATTCCCGAGGCCATTCCCCTCGATATCCGCTACGAGGACGATTACCTCATCGTGCTCTCCAAGCAGCGGGGCCTTGTGTGCCATCCCGCCCATGGCCACGAGAGCGGCACGCTTGCGAACGCTCTGGTCTATCACTGTGGCATCGACCATCTTGGTACCGTGCAGGGTGAGGACCGCCCCGGGATCGTACATCGTTTGGATCGCGATACCTCGGGCCTCATGCTTGCGGCAAAGGACGACGACACGCAGCGCGCGCTTCAAAATCTCATTCGCACGCGTACGCTCGACCGCCGCTATATCACGCTTGTCCACGGGCACATCGCCATGGACGAGGGCACCATCAATACCGGGATCGCCCGTTCCACGCGCGACCGCGTCAAGATGGCGGTTTCGGACGACCCCTTTGCCCGTCAGGCCATTACGACCTTTAAGGTACTCGAGCGCTTTGATTCCACGCGCTTTGACGATGGTTATACGCTCGTCGAGTGCCACCTGTTTACGGGCCGCACACATCAGATTCGCGTGCATATGCGCCATATCAACCACGCCTGCGTGGGCGATCCGCTCTACGGCAAGTGCGATGCACGCGCCGATCAGGGTCTGACCAGGCAATTCCTTCATTCCTGGCGTGTTGCATTCGACCATCCCGTGACGGGGGAGCGCATTGAGTGCCGCGACGAGCTACCGTGGGATCTCGCCGCGGTTCTTGACGACCTGGCCCCGCGCTCGCTTGGCCGCACCGCTGCCGGCGACGAAATAGTTCCGCAGCTCGGTCTGCTCGAAGCCTAGCCAGTATTAGGTGGTTTCTTGAACTCGGTAAGCCTGCGGTAAGATATACGGTTGTTTACGTAACGCGTTCTCGGGAGCCTGTATGCTCGCCTTTTTACAAACCAACACACCCATCGTGATCTTCAACCAGATTGTTGTCACGCTGCTCACGGTCTGCTTTCTGTACCAGGTGGTCTTCTTTGTCATTGGCGCTCTTCGTGGCGAGGTCGCGCCTCCCAAGGCCAAAAAACTTCACCGCTATGCCTTCTTCATTGCTGCGCATAACGAGGAAGCCGTAATTGCCAATCTCGTACGCTCCATCAAGGACCAGGACTATCCGTCCGAGCTTATCGAGGTCTTCGTGGTCGCCGACGCCTGCACCGACAACACAGCGCAGCTCGCGCGCGAGGCAGGCGCCATCGTTTATGAGCGCAACGACCTAGCCCGCAAGGGTAAGAGCTGGGTCATGGACTTTGGTTTCGATCGCATTCTCAACGAGTATCCCGACACGTTTGAGGGCTACTTTATCTTCGATGCCGATAACGTCATCTCCCGCGATTACGTCTCCAAGATGAATGATGCCTTTGACCAGGGCTTCCATGTGGTCACGAGCTATCGTAACTCCAAGAACTTCGGCAGCTCGTGGATCTCGGCGGCTAATGCTACGTGGTATCTGCGCGAGGCGCGCTTCCTTAACAATGCGCGTAATATCTGCAAGACTTCCTGCGCTGTATCGGGTTCGGGCTATCTCATTTCTGCCAGTGTTATCGAGGGCATGCACGGCTGGCAGTTCCACACGCTGACTGAGGACATTCAGTTCACCACGTTCTGCGCTATCCATGGCATTCGCATTGGCTATGCGCCGGCGGAGTTCTTTGACGAACAGCCCGTGACGTTTAAGGCGTCCTGGAAGCAGCGTATGCGCTGGACCAAGGGCTTCTACCAGGTGTTCTTTACCTACGGTAAGCACTTGGTCAAGTCGACGTTCCGCTATCATCGCTTTGCCGCCTACGACATGTTCATGACGATCGCCCCGGGTATGCTGCTATCGCTGATCTCGATGCTCGCTAATGCGACGTTCTTGATTGTGGGTGGCCTTTCGCATGGTTTCTTGGCTACCGAAGTCGAGATGCAGGCGTGCGCCGCTTCGCTCATTATGACCTTCGCCATGATGTATCAGACCTTCTTTATCCTGGCGCTGCTCACGACTATCTTTGAGTACAAGCACATTCACTGCGCGCAAAAGTGGCGTCTGGTGACTAACCTGTTTACCTTCCCGATTTTTATGTTCAGCTATATCCCCATCACGGTGGCCGCGCTGTTCCTGAAGGTCGACTGGGTTCCTACCCAGCATGCCGTAAACGTCACCCTCGACGAGGTCATGCAAGGCGCCAAATAACCACCACCAAAACCACCGCAAAGGGGACAGGCACCTTTGTGGTGGTTTTTGCTTTTGCGATGCAGCTCGAGGAGGCTTCCGATGGTCTATATCCCGTTTTGGATTTGCATCTTTGCTGGCGTGGCAATTGATGCCGGAGAGCGACGGTTTCCCAATGGGCTTGCCGGCGCATGTGCCGTGGCGGCGTTGGCGGGTGTTTGGCTCGACCTCGGTTTGAACACAGCGCTTGACCACGCGGGTCTTGCCGTCATTGTGTATCTTGCTCTCGTGCTGACTGAGTCCCTCTGGCGTCGTTTTCGCCAAATCCCGGGCATCGGCATGGGGGATGCCAAGGCGCTCTTCGCGCTTTGCACGCTCGACCCTATAGGCGGCATCGTGGCATTTGCCGTCGCACTCCTGGCCCTGGCCCTCTCCTGCCTCTTCACAAAATCGCGCTCCCTGCCATTGCTCCCGTTTTTGGTGCCGATTTTTGCCATAATCGAGGTCGTGGGCTGCACTCTGTAACCGATTGCGCATCGTTCTTAAGGAGCATGCCATGGCAACTAATCAAGAAACGGCCGCCATCAAGGCGCGTATGGACCGTATTCCTTCGGCGTTGTCGCCCGAGCTCGTCGAGCGCATTGCCGCCAATCGTGCTTCGGGCACTGTCAATCCGTATCGTTGCAACGACGACCAGGTCATTCGTCGTGTCGATCGTGATGCGGACAAAGGCACGCTTATGCGTCCGGCGTTTATGCGCGATACCGAAAAAATCCTCCATCTACCGGCGTACACCCGTTATGCAGGCAAAACGCAGGTTTTTAGCTTTCGAAGCAACGACGACTTGTCGCGTCGTGGTCTACACGTGCAGCTCGTCTCGCGCATTGCGCGCGATATCGGTCGCGCCCTCGGGCTCAACTGCGATCTGATTGAAGCGATCGGTCTGGGTCACGACTTGGGGCACACGCCTTTCGGCCATGCCGGCGAGCGATTCCTCAACGATATCTTTCATGAGCGTACGGGGCGTTATTTTTTCCATAACGTGCAGTCGGTCCGCGTGCTCGACGCGTTGTATGGCCGCAACGTGTCGCTCCAGACGCTCGACGGCGTGCTATGCCATAACGGCGAGTACGAGCAGCGTGTGTTTGAGCTTTCGGACATGGGCTCCTTTGACCAGTTCGATCAGACGGTTGAGGACTGTATCGCCACGGGCTATAGCGCGATTGAGCACCTGCGCCCCATGACGCTCGAGGGCTGCGTCGTTCGCATCTCGGATATTCTTGCCTACGTCGGTCGTGACCGTCAGGATGCGATCGCGGCGGGCCTGCTGTCACCTGACGCTTTTGATGATGGCCGGGGCGGTGCCTACAACAGTTGGATCCTTACGCACGCTTCCATCGATATCGTGGAGCATAGCTATGGTAAGCCGCGCATCGAGATGAGCGAGGACCTGTTTGAGGAGATCCGCCGGGCCAAGCGCGAGAACTACGAGAAGATCTATAGCAAGGGCGGTATCGAAGGCGATTCCGAGGCGGAGCTGCGCGAGGCATTCGAAAAACTCTACGACCGTTGCCTGCAGGATATAAACGAAGGCGACGAGTCTTCGTATATCTTTAAGCACCACATTTCGCGCATTGAGCAGCAGCTTTCCTACTACGATCGCACCTATGCCTGGCAGGACGACAAGGATCAAGCCGTGGTGGATTATATCGCGAGCATGACGGACGGTTATTTCTGCGAACTGACGAGCAAGCTGTTCCCGGGTCTAAAGTTTCCGCACCGTACCTATATTAACGAACGGTAGTTCGTATTAATTCGGTATACTGGTTAGTTGAAAACGTTTTTGATTGATGCACGGGATGGCTATGGACGACCTTTTTTCTGCCTCGACGCGCGAGCGTTCCTTTAAAAATGCGCCGCTCGCGGTGCGCATGCGACCCAATTCGCTCGACGAGTACGTGGGCCAGCAAAAGGCCGTCGGTAAGGGCTCATGGTTGCGTGCCGCGATCGAGCACGACGTGCTTTCGAGCGTGATTCTGTACGGGCCGGCCGGTACGGGTAAGACGACGCTGGCCCACATTATCGCCAACCATACCAAGAGCGAGTTTGTCGAGGTCAGCGCTGTGACGGGTACCGTAAAGGATCTTCGCCGCGTGATTGACGAGGCCAAGACGCGCCTGAATACGTACGACCGCCGCACCATCTTGTTCATCGATGAGATTCACCGCTTCTCTAAGTCGCAGCAGGATGCCCTGCTACATGCAGTTGAGAACCGTACTGTCGTTATGATTGGCGCTACGACAGAGAATCCGTACTTCGAGGTCAACTCCGCACTGTTGTCGCGCGGGCGCGTGGTAGAGCTTGAGCACCTGAAGGACGAGGATATCGCCATGCTTATCGAGCGTGCGCTCGAGGCACCTCAGGGCCTGAACGGTAAATTCTCGGCCGATGATGATACGGTCAAGACCATTTGCACGCTGGCAGCGGGTGATGCACGCTCAGCCCTGACGACACTCGAGCTGGCGAGTGAGATTGCCGTCACGCGTCCCGATACCGAAGGGACGCCAGCGCCGGCGGCGGGGGAGCGTTATCCCATTACCGTGGATGACGTAAAGATTGCTAATCCGCGTCGTGGATTTTCGTATGACAAAAACGGCGACATGCACTACGACATCATCAGTGCGTTCATCAAGTCCATGCGCGGTAGCGACCCCGATGCCACGATCTATTGGCTCGCGCGCATGATTGATGCGGGGGAGGATCCCAAGTTTATCGCTCGCCGTATTATGATTCATGCTTCTGAGGACGTTGGCAACGCCGACCCGCAGGCGCTTTTAGTGGCACATGCCGCGTTTAAGTCTGCCGAGGTCATTGGCTATCCCGAGTGCCGCATTAACCTGGCTCAGGCTGCACTCTATGTGTGCTTGGCGCCTAAATCCAACGCGTGTGAGGCTTCGATCGATGCGGCGCTGGCCGATATCCATTCTAGTGGGCTTCGCGAGGTGCCGAGTTATCTGCGCGATCGCCATCGCCCAGGCAGCGACGAATACGGTGTGTATAAATATCCGCACGATTATCCCGAAGGCTGGGTCGACCAGCGCTATTTGCCCGAGGGACTGGAGCGCGGCGCGTTCTGGCAGCCTGCCGGCCGCGGTTGGGAAGAGTGGCGCGTAGAGCAAAGTGAACGCGACCGCAGCGGGAATGCACCGAAGTAGCTGCTGATAATTTTGTCCCACGTTGCTGCTCTTGGCATGTTCGGTCCCCTTTGGGGTACCATGGAAACCGTCTGTATATCGATTCCTTTGGGAGGCTTGCATGAGTCCCATTCAAATCGCCCTGCTGCTGCTCGCCGTTGCCGGCGTGTGGGCCATCGTTGAGCTCGCGCTTACCCTGCGTAAGACCCGCACCGTTGTCGACTCGCTCGATAAGACCGTGAACGACCTCAACAACACCATCGCCGAGGCTCAGCCTGTGGTGGCAAAGCTCGATGGCGCTGTCGATGAGCTTACGCCGGCGCTTGCCCAGATGGAGCCGCTGCTTAAGTCGAGCAAGACGGCAGTTGATGCCCTTACCTCCAATCTCGTAGAGGTCGAAGCCGTGGTTCGCGACATTTCCGAGGTTACGGGCAGCATGGCCGAGGCCAGCAATGCTGTGTCGAGCGTGACCGACTCTGCCGCCGGTGCTGTGCAGAAGCTCTTCAATAAGGTGAAGTCTCCTGCGGCTGACACCGAGCGCAAGCTCGCCGCTGCTGCTGCGGAGGCAGAGCGGCCTACCGAGCGCGTCCTAATTGGCGAGGACGAGGCCGCCGCGGGCGACGATGATGGTCAGAAGTCTGTATCCAAGCCGGCTCAGTATTACACCTATACGCCCGCCGAGACCTCTGAGGAGTCCTGCGATGAGTAGCGAAGCAACCTGCCCTATCACGCTGACCGTTGCCGGTGACCCGCGTCTCGCTCGCCTTGTGCGCATGACGGCAGCCAACGTTGGTGCCCTGTGCTCTATGTCTGTCGATCGCATCGAGGACATCCGCATGGCTGCTGAGGAGGCTTTCATCTTTGGTTGCACCGCGGTCGACTGCGATGACATCACCATCAAATTCGATGTCGATGAGACCCACGTTGGCATGACTATTACCTTTGGCGACCAGGCTACGGTCGATGAAGACGACCAGGCTGCGGTGTATGCCGAGCTCATCCTCGCGAGCGTGTGCGACTCCTACGAAAAGACTACGGCGCCCCTGACGCTTTCCCTCGACCTCAAGGCGGATATCTAATATGACCGAACGTTCCCGGAGCGGCAAGACCGCTTGGGACAAGGAGAAAACCCGCGAGCTGTTTCGTCGTTACAAGGAGACCGGTGATCCGGACGCCCGTGAGCAGCTCGTCATGTCCCATATGAACCTGGTAAGGTTTCTTGCCAACAAATTTAAGAATCGCGGCGAGCCGCTCGACGACCTCATGCAGGTCGGCTATCTGGGCTTGCTCAAGGCTATCGACCGTTTTGATCCCGAGCGCGGACTCGAGTTCACGACGTTTGCGACACCCACTATCCTGGGCGAGATCAAACGCCATTTTCGCGACAAGGGCTGGAGTGTGCGCGTACCGCGTCGTCTGCAGGAGCTCTCGGCCAAGGTCAACCAGGCTACTGACAAACTTACCAACGAGCTGCAGCGTTCGCCCAAGGTTGAGGAGATCGCTGAGTATCTAGATGTGACTGTCGATGAGGTCCTCGAGGCTATGGAATCGTCTTCGGCCTATACCTCGGTGCCCATCGAGGCTCCTGGTGCGTCCGATTCCGACGATGCCCCTTCGATTCTCGACCGTTACGCCGACGACGACAACGAGCTCGACTTTACCGATGACCGCCTAGTGATCGAGGAAGCCATCCGTGATTTCTCGCCGCGCGAGCGCGAGGTGATCGAGCTGCGCTTTGTGAAGGGCATGACCCAGATCGAGATCGCCAAGAAGCTGGGTATTTCTCAGGTGCAGGTTTCGCGTCTGCTGCGCCGCACGCTTAAGAAGATTCAGGACAAGATCGACCCCGACGGAGTGATGATTCGTTCATGAGTGAACACCCCCAACAAACCGATCGCGTGCTGCGCGACACCCGCATTCTGACGCTTCGCATTTGGGCTGTTGTCGGCTGCATTGTCATCGCCGCTGTCATCTTTAACCTTATGGGCATCCTGGCGCCGGTTATCGAGTTTCTTGCCGTCGGTTCCATCATTGCCTTTGTGATGTCCCCGATCACCAACTGGCTCGAGCACCATGGCGTGAATCGCGGCATCGGTTCGCTTATCGCGCTTATTGTTGTTGTTGCCGTGCTCGTCGGTGTCGTTTGCATCTTGTCGCCGATTCTCTTTGGTCAGATCATGGAAGTCCTGAGCCGCCTGCCCGAGCAGCTTCGTGTTGCGGGTGGCGATCTCAATGAGATGATCTCGCATGCCAAGACGCTCAATAACACGCCGCTCAAGGAGTATTTGGACGATAATCTTTCGTCGCTGGTTACCGTGGCATCGAAGTATGTGTCTCAGATTGCTGCCGAGCTTGGCCGCGGTGTGTTCCCGCTCATCACCAATACAGCCTCGCAGTTGTTCGTGATCTTCCTTGGTCTGGTGCTTGCCTACTGGATGGCCTGCGACTACCCTCGCATGCATCACGAGATTTGCACCATCATCGGTCAGGAGAAGGAGACCTCGTACCGCTTTATGGTCGCCATCCTTTCTCGCTCTGTCGGCGGCTACATGCGCGGTATGGTCGTGACGTCCATCTGCGGTGGTTTCCTCGCCTTTATCGGTTTTATGATCATCGGTCATCCGTATGCGGCGCTCATGGCTATCTTCACTGGCATCATGCACTTGGTTCCGGTCGTCGGTCCCTGGGTGAGCGCGGCAATCGCCACGGTACTCGGCTTTATGTTCAGCCCCATGTTGGCGTTATGGACGCTCATCGTGACGATGGTCGCGCAAAACGTCACCGACAATGTGATTTCGCCTAAGGTCATGCAGAGCTCAGTGCAGGTGCATCCCATTATGAGCCTCACGGCGCTCGTTATTGGTTCGGCACTCATGGGGCCCATCGGCATGATTATTGCCATCCCGCTTTGTGCGGCCCTCAAGGGCATCTTCGTGTACTACTTTGAGAATGAGACCGGCCGTCAGCTTGTGGCCTATGACGGAGCCGTGTTTAAGGGCACGCCGTACCGCGATGCCGATGGCAACCCGGTCGCCGCCTACGACGCGCTCGGCGACGACACCTTCATCTATGAGTCCGAGCTCATCGGTAACGAGACTGCGCCCGAGGCCCAGGCCATGCCCAAACCCGAGCTCGATAATCCCTGGATGAAGCTCTCGGGCCTTCAGCCCGATGCTACGGGCTTTTTCAAGAATCCCTTCGCCAAAGACGACGATTTCAATATGAACGACGACACCAAAACCGGCATCGACG